>CAMYKF010000152.1 GCA_947258905.1 uncultured Pirellulaceae bacterium
TGACTCTGTTCGTACATCGTGCGTCGAATGCTGTGTTCCGATTCGGTCGCGTCATCGGCGAGTCCAATGACTTGTGTCTGGATGTCACGGGCCCGGTCAAAATCTCCAGCGGCAGCAAAGGCGGCGGCCAGCGTCTCGAGGTTTTCCATCGTTTTGCCGTCCAGATCAACAGCCTTTTGGGCGTGCTGGATGGCGGCCGGTCCATCGCAAAATTGTTCAACGGGGCAGGTCGCCAGCAGCCACGCCAGACGTCGATGCAACGCGCCGGTTGCCTGTAATTCGATGGCTTTTTCCAGATCGGTGCGCGCGTTCTGCCAGTTTTCCATCGCTACGTGAGCGTCGCTGCGGTTGGCCAGCGCCCACGCACTGAATGGTTGCCGGTTCACCAGACGATTGTAATCAGCCAGCGCTTCCTCGTTGCGGTCGAACTCCAGCAAACATCCGGCACGACCATTGACGGCCTGCCAGTCATCGGGGGCGGTTTGCAACACGCGATCGTAATCGGCCAACGCGGACTGGTAGTCACCGAGTTGGAAGTGCAGTTCGCCACGATTGAACACGGCGTTGAGGTAATCGGGTTTCAGTTCGATCACGCGCGTGAAATCCTCGATGGCGTCCGCGTAGGCCTGCTCGCGAGCTTTTAACGAGCCGCGATGCATCCAGGCTTTCCAGTGGTCGTGGTCGCTGGCGATGGCCTTGTCGAAATCCTGCATGGCCTGGGAAAGTACGGTTTCGGCTTGAGTGGTATTGCCGGCGCGTTGAAACTGGTCAGCCAGTTCCACGCGCGTCCTGCCCCGCAATTCCAGTGCCCACGCATGCAGTGACTTGACGTACTCGCGATGTCGGTCGTTGGCGAATTCCTCGACCAGCAAAGCTTCGCACTCAGCGATGATGTCAGAGAACTCGGTGGCCGTTTCGGCAGATTTGGATTGCGCCGCGATGGCTTCGATGCGTTGTACCAGATCATCGCTGGCGGACAGGGCGGTGGCGGCCGCCAGCGTCAGCAGGCAGGCCGTCGTCAAAACGAGAAATTTCATGTTTACCTTCCGTGGTCGATGCGTGGCCGGGCCTATTCCTGCGGCTCGGTCATTCGCATGGGGTCGAGTGCTTCCTTAAGAGTTTCCGGTGGCAAGATGTCTTGTTCGGTGCACAGTTCCCGAATGGTCTTGCCCGTGGCAAACGCTTCCTTGGCCAGCCTGGACGCTTTTTCGTAGCCGATGTAAGGGTTCAGGCTGGTGATCATCGACAGGCTTTGCTCAACGAACGACTCGCAGACTTCAACATTGGCTTGCATCTCAGTGATGCAGAAATCAGTGAAGGCCCGCGTACCGCCGGCCAGCAGGTTAACACTTTCCAGCGTCGTCTGACCCATCATTGGCATCATGATGTTCAACTGAAACTGGCCGCCGGCCGCCCCGCTGAGCACAATCGCCTGGTTGTTGCCCATCACGCGGGCGGTAACCTGCATCAGGCTCTCGCACATCACAGGATTGACCTTGCCGGGCATAATGGAACTGCCCGGCTGGCGACTGGGCAGCGACAGCTCAAAAAAGCCGCAACGCGGACCGCTGCCCAGCCAGCGGATGTTGTTGGCCACATTGAATAGCGTAGTGGCAATGGTGTTCAGGTTGCCGTGGCATTCGACCAGTCCGTCGCGTTGGGCGTTGGCCTCGAAATGGTTGACGGCCTCAATAAATGGAATGCCGGTTTCACTGGCCAGTTCGCGGGCCACGCGTTGTCCAAATTCCGGATGGGTATTGATGCCGCTGCCCACAGCCGTCCCGCCCACCGGCAATTCCAGCACCGAGCCCAGTGCTGACTCGGCGCGTTCGTACGAAAGTTCGATTTGCCGTGCGAAGGCACCGATTTCCTGTCCCAGCCGCAATGGCGTGGCATCCATCAGGTGTGTGCGGCCAATCTTGATGACCTGATCGTACTCACGCGCCTTCGCGGTCAGGGCGTCAGCCAGTTTGCGAAGTGCCGGCATCAATTCGTGCTTGATGTCCCAGGCCACGGCGACATGGATCGCAGTCGGGAATGTGTCATTCGTGCTTTGGCCCATGTTGACGTGATCGTTGGGATGGATGGGCTTCTCGACCGCAAACCGGTCACCGCCAGCGATTTCGATCGCCCGATTGGCAATCACTTCATTGACGTTCATGTTGCTGGACGTTCCCGAACCGGTTTGAAACACATCAATCGGGAATTCGCCATCCAGCTTGCCATCGATCACTTCGCGGGCGGCATCCAGCATGGACTGGACCTGCATTTCGTTCAGCGGATTTTTGCCGCTGCCAGTCAACTTGCCCAGATCACAATTGGCAACACCGCAGGCATGTTTGACGCGACCCATGGCGTGAATCAGCGACGGGGGCAGCGTCCAGCCGGACACGGGGAAATTCTCGACAGCCCGCTGCGTTTGAGCACCGTAGTAGGCTTTTGCCGGGACCTCGACCGGGCCCATTGAGTCGTGTTCGGTGCGAAATTCAGTCACAGGTTGAGGAGCAGTTTCAATAGTCATTTTTTCGTGGGCACATCAATTGCAAATGTTATCGGTCGGTCAAATAATCACCAAGGCGACCTGCCGCGGGAACGGTGCTAGCCAACCTTCCCGCAGGATTGCCGCCGGCGACCAATTCTATCCGCAAAACATTTTTTCTGACAGCATGAATAACTTTGAAGACCTGAGAAAAGAGTACGAGTCACAGGGACTTGATCGCGGAGATCTGCACGACGATCCGATGCAGCAATTCGATGTATGGTTTCGAGACGCAGTGCAACACACTCCAGGCAAATGGTACGAGCCCAACGCGGTTACCCTGTCGACCTCGCAGGATGGCATGGTTACAAGTCGCACGGTCCTGTTGAAAGACTACGACGAGCACCACCTGGTTTTTTTCACCCATTACGAATCGGAGAAAGGCCGCCAACTGACGGCCAATCCACAGGCTTCCCTGCTGTTTCACTGGCATTTTCTGGGCCGCCAGATCCGGGTCGTTGGTGACGTAGCGAAAACCAGTCGCGAAATGTCCGAGGAATATTTTCACAAGCGCCCGCGGGGGGCCCAGTTGAGCGCTTCGGCATCGGCCCAGTCAACCGTGCTGGAGTCACGTGAGCAACTCCAACGGGTGCGGAACGAGCTGGAACAAACATATGCCGGCGTCGACATTCCATTACCGGAGAATTGGGGCGGGTTCGGTCTGCGACCGGTCCGCTTTGAATTCTGGCAAGGCCGCGTGAATCGCATGCACGACCGGTTTCAGTACACTCGCCCCGATAACGATGACCCGTGGGACATCGTCCGCCTGGCCCCCTGAATCACCTGACGGTCTTGCTGTCTGGCGACGAGGCGACACGGGCGACCGGGGCACTTCCCTTGCGGCCCAGCAACACCAGGTCCTTGTTTCTGCGCATGAAATATCCGGCCCGCTCGATGACTTCATAATCATCCGGCAGGCGTTCCTGCAAACGCGGCAGGTCCCGGTCGGTCGTGATGATGAGTGCGTCAGGATTGGCGGCCAGAAACTGTTCGGGACTGGGACCTTGTTTCCTTTGCCAGTCGAATTCCCGATCGCTGGTCCAGGGCTCTTCAAGACGCCGATCCGTCAGTTCATGAATCGGTTTGCCGCCATAGAAGACCCAACTGGACTCCAGACAGGCAAACGTGGCCACCGGCAGATCGGGATCCGCACTGGCGACGCGATCCAGTATCCGCTGGCTGGTTTGATGGCGATCCACCGCGACGGTACCGAATCCGAACAAGCCCGTTGCAAACACGGTAGCCAGCGCGCAGCACGCGATCACCGCCAGACGAGGTTGCTGACGGTACAAAAAGACCAGTGCCGCGGTGCCGCCGATCAGCGGAATGATGCCTAACGCGGCAACAACATAATCGCCGGGCAAAAAGATGTGCGCCACCGCCGCCAACGCTGCGGTAATCAGCAGTCCGCTTGCTGCCAAAGTCCACAGGGACAAACGGCAGAATGCGTCGGAAACGGAAACTTGCGTGGAAACCAGCTGCGCCAGAAACGCTCCGGTCAACAGCGCCAGCGCTGGATAACAGGGTGTGACGTAGCTGGGCAATTTGGTTTGTGCCAGCGAAAACAGGCCGACTTGCACGCCAATCCAGCACAGACAAAACACATAGGCGCTCGACCAGTGATGCCGGCGCGTAATCTGCCGATCGACTCCGACGAGCATCGGGCCAAGGAACACCGACCAGGGAAAGAATCCCAGCAGAATGGCCAGTGGGTAAAACCACAGACCCCCGTTATGATTCTCGAAGGATGACGTCGCCCGTGAAAAATTCTCGGACAACAGAAAACGGCTGGGCCACTCGCCACCGGTTTCAATGCCGACTACGACATACCATGGAGCAGCCACCAGTAATACCACGAGGACCAATGTGAACGGTCGCATCCGCCAGACCGTTTCCAGGAAATGACGCGGATGAAATGGCCGCAATGCAGAGACGGTCACACGGGCCAGCCAGCCACGCTGGTTCCAGGTCTCATTGTCCTGCGGGTGCAAACGCTGGATCAGCATAAACATCCCGATGACGGCACAGGGCACAATGAATCCAACGGGCCCTTTGGCCAGCACACCGAGTCCCATCATGGCGTACATGGCCAGCACGCAGGCGTAGTTTTGCGGAAAGTAGTAGCCTTCCCAGCGCATTCTGGCGGCATCAGCCGGATTGTGCCGCGGAGCAAACGTCCCCAGTACATACAGCATCAACGCCACGGTACTGCAGAATATCAGCACCGAATCAGGAGTCGCCGCGCGGCCCGCCACTACGAACATCATGCTGGTGGCCAGCGCGATCGCCCCGTACAACGCCGCCGACGGATTAAACAACCTTCGGCCAATCACATAAGTGGCCAGTACCGTGCCGGTTCCCAGGACCGCTGACCAGAACCGTGCAGCAAATTCGTTAACACCGAATACCTGATAGGCTCCGATCATCAGCCAATACAGAAGGGCCGGCTTTTGCGCCCGCAGTTCATCATTGAAGACGGGCACGACGAGATTGCCACGCTCCATCATCTCCAGAGCACAACCGGCATTGCGGGGCTCGTCGCGATCCCACAAACGGGCCGAGCCCAGATTGGTGAACAGAACAACGCCGCAAACCGCAACAATCAGCAGCAAATGGCTGGTCCAGTGCCTCACTGTCGAACTCCATCGCGACAGAAACTATGCGAAATTAGTACAGGATGAGTCTAGAAATAGCAGCAAAAATCGACAACATCATTATGCAGCGGTAAAGGACGAGTTGATTGGCACCCGGGTTGTCCCTGAGCAACCTGCGATGGCTCTCCAGAGCCGTCGATGCCGAACAGGGCCATTGGAAGCAGGGATCAAAAAGGCTCTAAATATTCAAACTGAGCAGATTTGCAGATCGCACGAGAAAT
>CAMYKF010000153.1 GCA_947258905.1 uncultured Pirellulaceae bacterium
CCACGCCACTGTCGATGGCGACGATGGAATCAAACACGCTGGCGTGCTCATCCGAGTCGAGTTGGATGAGGACTTTGGATTGACTGGACATGAATGCGATGGTGTCCCCCCCCTCATCCGGCCTTCGGCCACCTTCTCCCTCGAGGGAGAAGGGGTGTGGTTGAATCCACGCCACTGTCGATGGCGACGATGGAATCAAACACGCTGGCGTGCTCATCCGAGTCGAGTTGGATGAGGACTTTGGAATGACTGGATATGTATGCGATGGTGTCCCCCCCCTCATCCGGCCTTCGGCCACCTTCTCCCTCGAGGGAGAAGGAGTATCGTTGAATCCACGCCACTGTCGATGGCGACGATGGAATCAAAAACCGCGGAAGGGGTGGGCGGCATCGGCCTTGCCCGCCAGCATTTCGCTCGCCGACGGCTTGTTGCCCATGGCATTGACGATGGCCATTTTGGTGGCTTCGTAATTGTAATCGTGGATCTTCTTGTCGTCCTCGGCTTCCGGATGAATGAACACACCACAAACGATCACCAGATTTTCTGCCTGGTCGGCCGGAATCACACCTGCCTCGACACTGTCGGCGACAGCGCTGGCAACGGCGGCCTGCGCGGGACCGAACATTTGCACAGCCTGTTTCATTCCCTTGATCGTCACCTTGGTAACCATCACCGTGGCAGGCTTGACTGCGAGGTTGGGAGTCAGGACCGCGAGCAAGTTCGTATGGCCTTCGCTTTGGGTGGCCAGAGCGCTGGCAAACGCCTGGCCCACGGGTCCATCCTTGCTGCCGATCAGCAAGTCGATATGAGCAATTTCATTTCCGTCGCCTGCAAGCGCTTCGCCGATGAACATGGACATATTTGATCTCCGGATTCAATGCTGGTGAATATGTAGTCAGGTGACAAACCCCGATTCATAACCGATAACAGCGGTGAAGTTAACAAACGAGAACCCAATTGCAACCACCCACGGCTGATTCACCGTGAACACGGATTCACAGCGTCGATTCATCGCGGCTGCCGCATCCGCTCGGGCATTGGCCAGGTCAATTGTCACCGCGGGATACGCGTGCCATGCCGTCGACCTGTTTGCCGATTGGGATACGAATCAGTTGTGTGAAACGACGCAGGCCGCCGACATGGCTGCTGTCGTCGATCACGTGGCCATGCATGCCGATCATTGCCAGGTGGTATTGGGCGGAGCCATGGAAAACCACATGAGACGGCTGGCTGACGCAGTGCAGGACCTGGCCATTTGCGGCAGCCCGGTCGCCGCCATCCAAAAATGCCGCGACCCGTTCTTTCTGCACCGAACGCTGACCAGCGCCGATCTGCCAGCGCTGGCCGTCGCAGATCACTACCCTGCTGATGGCAAGCCATGGATGGCCAAGCCTGTTTGCTCGTCTGGTGGCACGGGAATCACTCGCACGGGTGAAGACTCGCCAGCCCGCGTTCCCGCGACTGACCACGTCTACTTTCAACAGTCTATTGCCGGACCAGTTGTTGGCGTAACGTTTGTGGCGGATTCAAGGCAATGCCGCTATCTGGGATCGGCGTGGCAAATCGTTGAGCCGCTGGGGCAAAACGAATTCGCGTATCACGGTTCAATCGGTCCGGTGGAATTGGCTGACAGTATGGTCGAGTCGCTTCGCGATATCGGCGAGTCGCTGCGGCAAGCCTGCGGACTGGTCGGCTGGTTTGGGGTCGATTTTGTTTTACAGGATCAAACACCGTGGTTGCTGGAGGTGAACCCCCGATACACGGCTTCCATGGAAATCCACGAGCGGGCGACCGGACAATCCTTGTTTGCGCGACATCTGGCTGGCTGCAAAAACAAGTCGAGCACGGAAGGCGATGAGCGAAAACACTCAGGCATGTTTGGCAAACGTTATGTGTTCAACGATTTGAAAAGGACATTGGCAATCGACGCCGAATTGCATTTGCAGTTGCAAGATTCCGGGCGAGGCATGTTGCCAAAAGTCACCGACATTCCGCGTGAGGGAACCGTGATTCAACCTGGCCAGCCGATTTGTACCGTCTGGTCGGCTGGTGACGACGCAGAATCCATAAATCTCGAACTGGTCCGGAAAGTGCGGTACTTGCTTATTCGACTTTCTTGAATTGGCAACGCGCCCAAGTAAACTGGAAACGCGCCGCCTTGATTCGCCTCCTGTCTTCCACGAGGGTCTGCTGTGTCCAAACGTCGCAACATCGGTCCCAATGAACTCTTCGAGTTCGAGAAACTGGAGGACCGCCGCGTCCTCGATGCAAATTTCCTGCTGGGCGGATCGCAACTAATTCTCAATGGCTGGGCTGCGGCCGACACGCTGACCATACGCGAAGATGCACCGGGCGATGCCTATATCTTCGAGCTGGCGATTGGCACCTGGAATGGTGTTGATGGCAGTGGAGTCCAGGGCAATGGCCTGCATCAATTGCGGGCTGCCAAATCCACGATCGATGCGCTGGCAAGTGGAATTCAGGTCGGCGAAGCGCAAGGCACGGCGATGTTTGACACCGTATTTGAAAGTGTCGACTTCTCCGGTCTGGACGGTTTGTTCCTTATGGACACGATCAGCATCCGGCAAGCCGTTGGTTCCACGCTGCTGACCGCGGATGCTCAGTTTGGCGTGGCCCAGGAACTGATTCTCGCTACCAACGCGACATTTCGCGCGAACGGCGATGTCCTGTTGTTGGCAGGTTCGGATATTCGGATCGGCCACGAGGTCGCTGCGGGGCAACCGGCCGCGGCCCGCATAACCGGGGCGGCGCGGTTTGAGGCCACAGGCAACCTTGAATTTGTTGGCAACACGCAGCGATTGAGTTTCAGTGCGGGCGGCACCGCAGACATAACAGAGAAAAGTGCCCTGGTTCTGTTCGGAAATAACCAGACGGGTGGCTTGCTGCAAATCGATGCGCGGCGGGCGATGATTGCCGATTACGGCACCGATATTGTGGCCCCTGAGATGTTGCTGGCTGGAAAATTCATCCTGCTGGGGACTTCGCCGCAGGACTCGATTAACGTCGGTGGCTTTGCCAGTCTGTCGAGCAGCAATGGCATTTATCTGGCTTCACAGGCCACCATCCACATTGGTGAGTTGCAGTTCAACAGCGGTGGATTCATCCACGCCACGGTAGACAGCGACATCCGGCTGGTCGGCAGCAACACCGCGGATGCCACCTACATCAAGTCATCTGGATCGGTCACCGACTCGCCGACAACCACGATTCACCTCAACGGCAATCTGATGCTCGACGCGTGGGCGATTTCGCTGGCCGAAAATCCTGCCAATGAACTGGTGGCGGCCGGCCGGGCCACACTAACTGCTCCACAATTGATCGCCATTGGTGCCTCTGATGTTCTGGTCAATCCGAATGCGGCGACTGTCGCCTTTGGCCAACTCAAGTTCGTTTCGGAGGGATATGTGACGATCAACGAGTCGGATGGCATGTACCTGATCGGGACCAACCAGGCCGCCCATTTCGATTTGCGGAGCCGCGGATATTTGCAAAACGCGCCCGGCCTGGATCTCAACGTGGAGAGCGTTGCCAATTTCCAGTCGAATGAGGGCATTTACCTGGGCAATAACAGTTCCGACACCATTCATGTTTGTGGCGAGACCCATTTTTCAGCACCCCAACAGGTAACGGTTGGTGCCGAATCGCAGTTCACAACGCCGGTCTACTTTGCGAACTCCGGTCATGTTGACATCAACCGTGATGCCACCAGTTGCGACGTGCAGCACATGCTCGAGCAACTGAATGACGCTTTGCCAGATGGCTGGAGCTATCAGCTGTATGACGATGGACCGGATATTCGCCTGGTGACTTACGATGCCAACGGCAACGCCGCCACCCGAGTTCGCTTTGGATCGGCAGGCGTCATCTCGTCGGTTGTCGATGCGAGGACGGGGCGCAACCTGTTGGCACCCTCCTATCAGGGCGAGGTGACCGATCGGGTTGTTCAGTGGACGATCTGGGAGGTTGGCAAGAACGCCGTTTACGATGTGCCTGGTTTACCCGGCTGGGAGGATCGGTTCAACATGACGCAGGCCGGCACGTTTTCCGGCGCGTTGCAGGGCACCACCGACGTGGAGCTGAATTCAGCGGAGGGGCAACTGGATGTGTGGGCCGTTGTCGACCGGCAATGGAAATCGGAACTGGAACCGTTCATGGATGGCGAAATCACCACTTTAACACGCACCCAGATGCTCGATGGTGGTGGCATGCTTGTGCGACGCGTGTTGCAGCTGGGTGAAACCCGCCGACTGGGTACGCAAATCACGATCGACAGCCCTTATCTCGTTGGCTGGAACACGTTCTCCGACAGCGTGTTCGATTCGCTGGCCATCAGCATCGATGCCCAGGGTAATCCCGATGTATGGTGGGACGACTCGCAGATTCCCTACTTCCCCAATACGCGGGTAAACGAAACTCGGGGTTGGGCGACCGTTTACGACCGGGACAACCTGGCCAGCGGACAAACCATGTCTGTCATTTTTGGCAACGAGGAAGGCATCGTTCACAAGGGAGACGGAACGACGGGTGATCCGAGATATTTTGTCTACAACTCGATGAATTTTGACGGTGGCATGGCCATCAATCCCGGGCTGGCAACCTGGCAGATGCCCGTAGGAACGATTGTCGACCAGTATTATTTGATACTGCCCGGCCAGGGCATTGATGCCGAGACGCCGGTGGTGCTGGACGAGTTAGCAGAGCGGCTGCCGGCTCCGCAAATCTATCATCCGGGCTCGACGCTGCCGGCCGACGTGGCTGAAATTGCAGATCGACTGAGTCAATTGGCCAGCGAGTCACGCACGGCCACCGACCACATCGGTACGTTGCTGTAAAGAGTGCTGGCAACCAGGCAAATCTGCCGAACAATGGCTCGGCAAGCCAGTCAACGAGTTGAACAACCGAGCCTAGCCAGCCAAACGGGCAATGCGGTTAACAGGATCAACCGATTCGATGGCGGACTTCAGACGATAGTGCATGACGTATGCGTCTTCGGTGGTATCGTCATAATAATCCCGCAGCACGGACATGGCCCGGAATCCCATCTTGCGAAAGAATATCTGGGCAGCGAGATTCGTCTCGCGTACTTCCAGCACAATGCGGCTGCGACGCTGCTGGGAAAGCTTGCCAATCAGCTTGTCGGCCATCTGGCGACCGATGTTGCGTCGACGGCAATCCGGCCGCACGGCAAAGTTCAGGATGTGCAGCTGGTTCTTGTGCAACTCGTAGATCATGAAGCCGACGATTCGATTGTCATGTTCGGCAACCATGCCAATGCAATTGCGTTGCCGAAGACAGCGTATGAAGTCTTCTTCGGACCACGGGAATTCAAAACTGCCTTGCTCGATATTCAGTACTTCCGGCATATCGCGTCGAATCATCCAACG
>CAMYKF010000154.1 GCA_947258905.1 uncultured Pirellulaceae bacterium
CCGAGCATGCCCATCATGGCCGCGCAGAAAATGTCAATGCGTGCGCCCTTGCTGAGCAGGAATTGGACAATGTCCTTGCGACCCATGTGCGAAGCGCCGCCCAGACCCGTTTCCCAGTCGCCGGCGCCCCAGTCGAGGGTGGCGTTGAGCAAGCCCGGCTCGCGATCCAGAAGTTCTTTGACCATCTCCAGATCGCTGTGGGCATAGATCACAAAGTCCTGGGCCAGCATGCGATTGATTTGTTTGTTCTTCCACGAGGGCTTGAACGAGGGTTCGTCATAGTCGCGTTCAAAGTCCGCTTCGACCGGGCCCCGTGGCTGTTGTTCTTCCTGGGTGGGCTCCTGACCAAGTGCCAGAGTGGCGGCGCCACCGACCAGTACGCCGGTCGTCGTTGCCGCAAACACGCGGCGTGAGATCTTCTGCCGGGACATGGCTCTAATCCTGCTGTTTGAGTTGGTTGTTTTGTGTGCAACAGTCATCGTTTGTCGTTCAGCACATCGCGATCGACAAGCTCGCCACCGCGATGAGTCAGGAACGGCCGAATCTCCTCGGCGGTGAGGCCGGATCGCAACTCAATCACTGATCCGTCGTAAAACGCGGCCAGCAGTGTTTCGTCTTCCGCGATGCCGGTGATCAATTCAATCGCTTCATCTTCGGTCAGGTTGGCGGGTTCCAGCCACGGCATGCCTTCGGGATGTTCCAGCAGCATGATGGTCATGCTGGTGCCATCGGCAATTCCCTCAAATCGATCGGCGGCATCATTGGCCTCGATCCAGCACACGTGAGCGGTGCTGCCGTCGTCGCCAAACGCTTCTGGCATCTCGTCCCCAAAGGCCGCATTGACGGAGGCGTCAAAAGGCTGGGTGAGATCCAGAGTGGGCCCTTCCACAAACGGAGAGATGCGGGCGCGCCAGTTGAGGTTTTCGGAAGCATTCCCCCGAGGCTGGAAGGGGAAACGGCGGTGGACGTCGTAATAATTGTGAATGCCCAGAGCGACCTGACGGATCTGATTTTTCCTGTCTACTTCGACAGCCGCCGCCTGCATGGCCAACATGCCCTTGTCCACGGCATCGTCGAATCCGGCGGGTCGCGAAATTAGAATGCTCACTTCATTGCCTTGCCGCGTAGCCCGCAGCGACTGCAACATTTCGCTGGCAGCGGCTCCCATTTCCGGCGACATGTCGCCAAGTTCGCCAACGCCCTGCCCTCCCATCATCTTGGCCATGCCCAGCAAGGCATCCAGGCCGGAGCGCAGCTCTTCGGCCTGGGATTCATCACGTCCGGTCATGATCAGAGACATCAGGTTGTCGGTTTGCAAATCCATGCTGTAGCGCACGGTCGAAACTTTCATCACCAGGTCCATCATGCCACCCATGGCGGGAGGTCCAGCTGCCTTGGCTTCTTCGACAACGGACTTCAGCATTTCATCGACACTTTCCAGATCCAGGGCTATGCGAATGGCCTCATCCGGCATCCCGCCCCAGGCAGCTTTCAATCGGTCCGTGAACAGGCTGCGTCGGTTGGTCACGGTCAAATAGTCTTCGGTGCCCGCTTCAAAGGTGGTGGCGTCAATCATGTGCATCAGGAAATTTCCTGGAGCCCCTCCACCCGGATGCAAAAAGCTTTGTCTGCCGACCTGGACCTCGCTGGCATTTTCAAATGCCAGTTCGCTGAATTTGGCAGCAGCCTGTTCATTGCTAAATTTGACGCGGACAAAAAAGTTGACGGGCAGGTCAGGGTCCTGTCGACGAATGGACCGACGGAAGCCGACATGGCTGAAACCGTCAGAGCTCCTGAGTTCTCCATCTGGTTCCTCGATCTCGCTTTCCGGGGACATCTTTTCGTCAGACCGATCCGGCTGGCGAATTTCTCCCGGCCCCATCATCATCTGCGACATGGCCCGGCCGGTCTCCTCATCCGGCGGCAGCTGGATGGCGCCAAAGATGCGACTGACGCCGGCAACCAATTCGGGATCAAACTCTCGGCCGCTCATTTCGCTGAGCATCTGGTTCAAATCGATGCCGTGGGCATCGGTATAATCGCGCAGTTTGTCCAGCCGGATGTCGAACACCACATGGGCCTGTTGCCCTTCCGCGATTTGCGCGGGGGCCAGCGACGGAGTCAGACAAAACACAACAGCAATGGCGAGGCAAACATCGCGAATGAGGACAAAAGGCATGGCAGAACTCCACAGACTCGGGTCAACAATTGCACCTGATTCTACGACAGCAACCCGGGACTTGCCAATTCGCGGAATGAACTGGACTCAGCGACGGCTTCGCCCGGGGTTCTTGCACCCCGGGGATCGCCGCAACAACTCCGGTGGCAAACCCCAACGGGATTTCGTCCTCCGATCACCCAGGCGTACGCAACCCCGTTGGCCCGTTGGGGTTGGTGTATGGTTGCCGGTACCCCAACCCGGGAATTGCTGCGGGCTAGACGAATTCTTTTAACGGGCCGGTGCTGTCGGCGAATTCGGCAAGGTCCAGTCCCATCTCGCCGGCCAGCGTTACCCACAGATTGGCCAGCGGTGTGCCTTCGGGACATTCGATCAAACGTCCGGTCTCTATGTGGCCGCCACCGCGACCGGCAATGATCATGGGCAGCTGTTTGTAGGAGTGCGAATTGCCATCGCCCAGTCCGCTGCCCAGCACGAACAGGCAATTGTCAAGCAAATTGCTCTCGCCTTCCTGACTGGCCTTGAGACGATTGATCAAGTACCGGTATTGCATGACGTGGAACCGGTCGATCAGCGCGACATCTTCATCGAACATGTCGTCGTGTGTCATCTGGTGATGCTGGACCGGTTTGTCGAACACACCGTCGTACAATTGAGGTGTTTCCCAGCGTTCCGGTCCGACCATCAGCGTGACCACACGCGTCTGGTCGGTTTGAAAGGCGAGAACCATCAGGTCGCCCATCAGCCGCAGGTATTCGCCGCGATTGACGGGAACTTCGTCGGGCATATCGAACTGGACCTGGCCCAGATTGCTTTTCGAGGCGGCCTGATGTTCCAGTCGGGTTTCAATGGCGCGCACCGATTCGAGATACTCGTCCAGTTTGCGGCGGTCGGCCTGGCCGAGGTTCTGTCTGAGCGACCGGGCATCCTCGATCACGGTATCCAGCACGCTGCGATTGAAATCGGATTCGCCAAACAGACGCTCAAACACCTTGTACGGATTGCTTTCCGAACGCGCGTCGTGGCCCGGCCCGTACCATGAGATGGCGTCGAAGAGTCTGGGCTCCATATTGTCGATGAAGCTGTTGCAGCTGAGCTCCAGTGACGGAAACGGAGTGGCCTTGCCGACTTCACGCGCGATTAGCTGATCCAGTGTTGTGTTGATCGCTGTCGATCCATCCGGCCGGTCGTACGGTCCGGAACTGGTCATCCAGCAGGAAGCAGCCTGGGAATGCGGTTCGCCGGAAACATAAATGCGGTTGAGCCCGTTGATCACGACAATGTCATCGCGGACCGGTTGCAACGGCGCCAGAGTCTGCGTGGCCAGATAATCCTGCTCGGGACCGGTCCGAAACCAGTGCTGACCGATCACGCCGTTGGGGATGTACATAAACGCCAGGCGTTGGGGTGCCGACGTAGTGGCAACCGGCGACGCGGCCAGCGACGACAGGGGACGCATGGCTTCCAGCCACGGCAGTGCGATGCTGGCACAGGCACCCTTGAGAACCGTACGGCGAGAGATGGATTTGAACATGAGTGCTTTTTCCTGGGTCGGTCCCCGGGGTCGGCCGCGTTGTTCTTACTGATTGGGTGGCGAACGAAACAGGTCGCTGGTCACGATACCTTCCACGACGGCCGAAAATCGGCGGTCGCGGTTGATCACTGTTTCAACGATATGCCGGATATCGGTTTCATCGGCTATTTCGAGTTGGCGGCCCAATGCATATTTTAGCATGTGCTCGACGAATCCAGTGATAAACTGGTCCGGGTTTCGCGAAATGACAGCTTTGAATTGCGCTGCTCCGTCGTAAGCTTCGTCGTAGATTTCGCCCCTGCAATCGATTTCCGAACCGTCTTCGTATTGCCCGCGGAATCTCGCCACCGGGTCGAATTTTTCCAATGCGAATCCGAGCGGATCCATGCGGTCGTGACATACCGCGCAGGTGGCATCCTCGCGGTGTACGGCCAGTTTCTCACGCAGATTCAGCGGTTGTGGCGCATCCTGACCAGCTTCCTCCAGCGTCGGCACGGCGGCTGGTGGAGGTGGCGGCGGCTGGTTAAAGATCACACCCATCACCCAGGCACCGCGATAAACAGGGCTGGTGCGGTAGGTCGCCGAAGTGCTCAGCAGCGTGGCGCCCGACGTGATCACGCCACCACGATGTTTGTTTGGCCAGCGGATGCGGAAAAAATCTTCAAAGTTGGCGCGATCGGGCGTATAGCCGGCGACCTGCCGGGGATTCAACCCGTACCAATCCATCAGGTGGCGATTCAGGTACGACCAGTCGGCATCGACAAACTCCAGAATGTCGCGGTCCTCGATCATGATCGTTTCAAAGAACAGCAGTTGCTCGATCATCATCGAGACACCTGGATTGGTTTGTGTTGATTCGTAGTAATGTGGATAAATGTCGCGATCCGGCCGCGCGGAAGTGACACTGGAGACTTTCAGCCATTGCATGCCAAAATCGGTGGACAGGGATTTGATGCGTTTGTCCTGCACCATGCGGCGGGTCTGTTGCAAGAGCCCTTCTCGCGTACCCAGCCGTCCTTCACGGGCCGCCTGGAACAACTCGTCGTCGGGCATCGTGGCCCACAGGAAATACGACAATCGCGAGGCCAGCGCGAACTGGTCGACGCTGTGTTCATTAAAGCTGTCTGCGGCGAAGTCGCGGCGGAACAGAAATGAAGGAGAAACAAGTACCGCAGCCACCGTGGATTTCATGGCGACGGTGTAGGAACCGGTGGTCCGCAACTCCGCGCCAAACAGTTTGACGAAGCGATCCAGTTCTTCCGCGTTGATCGATCGGCGAAAGGCCCGCGGCAAAAACAAAACCAGTCGGGCCCGGGCCCGTGCGACTTGCTGGTCATAACCGGTCGTGTCTCCGGGCAGAAACATCGACTCCCACAAGTCGCAGATGTATTCCAGATTGGGGCTATCGAGTATCGAGTTGGCCAGTTCGAAGTACCGTTCCACCTGCATCGGCGACAGACTGAGGCCCGTATAGTCGTTGCTGAAACCATGCTCGACCGGCGGATCGACGGGAACATCGCCCACGCCATCGAGCAGGGGCGGGCGTTTTGGAATGTAGCTGAAATGGCTAATGGCCAGCACGTACCGCGGCATTCGACCTGTCGCGGGCTGGAAATAATCGTCGACCAGCAGTACTTTGCCGGGGTTGGTAAAGATGTCACCATCGATTCGCAACAGATCGCGCACCGTGTTCTCGTACTCGATGCGATTCAGGCGACGCATCCATGGAACGAGATTTTCCGTCCGGCCGCTATCGCTGAGTGTCTGCTGGTACCAGTCCTTGAGCCGGTCGACTTCCGCCGTCTCTGGTTGCGCTTCATCCGATGGCGGCATGTACTGGTCGTCGATGGCCTCGATGACTTCGGCCCACGTTTCCAGATCGGCATTGACGGCCACCTGCGAATCAAAGCTGGCCAGGTCCAGATCGGCTTCGGCGTCGTCGCCGCTGTGGCAATTCAGGCAATAGTTTTCCAGGAAGGGGCGGGTGATCTCGTCGAAGTCATCGGTGGCTGCGTTTTCCACGCCCGGCGGTTTGCTGACCGGCCATTCCGAAGTCCCGTTCCACCAGGCAACCGGCGCGACGCAGATCAGCACGCCGAATATGGCCAAGGTCAGTTTTAATGGAACGGGCAGATGGAGCATGGTGGCGCAGCTTGTTTTTGTCGTCTAGTTTGAGTCTGCGGGCGGGCTGTCAGAGTGGGCGGCTTCCAGTGCCTTGCGTCTGGCCTGCCGCAATTTGGATTCCTGCATGTGCAATTTCTTCTGCTCCCTGGTCAGGATTTCGCGAAACAACCTTTGACGCAGCGCACGGCCCAGCAACAACGTTTCGACCCGGTTGTTCAGCAGCATGGTTTCGACATCCGGGCTATCGGTGGCGTTCTCCAGAATTCTTGCGCGGTCGTCGCGCAGTTCGGCGAAGCGGCCGTCGTAGGAGTCAACCAGTTCACGCGTTTGTCGAACCTGTTCCTCGTTCATGAGGTGCCGAAAATTCGACAAAAAGTAGGTTTGCCGGGTAATCGAATCAAAGGCCAGCACCATCACCGTATGATCCTTGCCCAATTGGGCTTCGGTGAAACGTCCGATTTCGGGATGAACTTCTATCGTGCCTGATTGTTCTGGCGGGTCCTTGTCCTGCGCAGCGTTTGCCGGCACAGTCTGTGCGTCAACGGATTGGGCGGGCGGAGTTTCCAGCGGTTTGGTCTCGGGCGGTTTGGTCTCGGGCGGCGGCGTTTTCGTCTGCGGTGTGATGGCCGGTGGAGGTGTCTGGCCCGCAAGTCCCTTGTCGGGCTGAGTTGGCCGTGCCCCTTTGGCGGCTGGACTATTGCGCTGACAACCCGAGTGCATGATCAGCAACACAGCCACAGCCAGCACAACACCGCGGTACCCACCAACCGACAGACGCGGTGTCAGAGCATATCGGGAATGGGAGAGAGCCGTCATCTTGCTTATGCGGGTCGGAAATGACTGGTCAGCGAGCTGCGCCGGAATCCGGACAGCGGCGGCAGAGGTGCGTACCTGCCAAGCCAAGGTGACCTCCATATTAGCAGTTACCTCGTAATCCGGCGAATATCATTGTGAGCCGATAAACACAACTCACGGCGGACGCGTTGCAATCGGCCTGCCGGAAGATCGGGTTTTTCGGGTAAGCTTGAATTCCGGGATCCCGTTATCAAAAGGAACAGAAACGTGAAGTCGACTGACTGGACAGACACCATCGGCTGCCTCGCTTGCCACCTGGTCTTGCTTGCCATGTTTTTGCTGGTGGCCGCGGGCTGTAATGCACCGGAAGCGGGCTCGGCCAAAGGGCCGCAGGCCAATTCGGACCAGCACGTCATCGAGGATCCACCTCATCAACGCACGGTGATGCCGCCAGACAGTGCGGACCGAGTGGACTGGCCCAACTTTCGTGGCCCTGAATTTCGCTCCAGGACCGATCGTTCCCTGCCCATCGAATGGAGCGCGGACGCGGGGGTGCGCTGGAAATCCGAACTGCCCGGCCGGGGTGCGTCCTCGCCCATCGTTTCCGGCGACCGCATCTTGTTGACGGCCTATTCAGGATTTGGCGAAGACATCGAAGACCCTGGCGATTTCCTGAATTTGCGTCATCACCTGCTGTGCTTTGAACGGGCAGCGGGCGAGTTGACTTGGGAGCGGGAAATAACCGGGACGCATTTGAAACAGAAAATGAATCCGGAACTCGGCCGACATGGATTTGCTTCCAGCACGCCCGTTACCGACGGCAACAGCGTGTTTGCCTTTTTCGGCGTTACCGGTCTGTTCGCCTTCGATATGCAAGGCCAATTGCAGTGGCAGCAAAACCTTGGGCTGGAGACGCACTATTTCGGCAGCAGTGCTTCGCCGATCCTGTTTGAGAATCTGGTGATTGTGAACGCCAGTATCGAAAGCAAATCTGTGTTCGCCTTTGACAAATCCACAGGCTCCCTGGTGTGGAAGATTCCGGGCATCGTCGAATGCTGGTCGACACCGGTCATTGGCAACAATCCCAATGGCCAGCCCGAAATGGTAATTTCCAGCAAGAACAAGGTATCAGGATTCAATCCGGTGACTGGCGAGCTTTTGTGGACCTGCGCCGGGATCCAGGACTACGTGGTGTCGGTGCCGGTTATCGTGGATGGCATTTGCTACCTGACCGGTGGCAAGGAAAAACAGCTGATTGCCGTGCGCCTCGGTGGTCGCGGCAACGTCGAAGAATCGCACAAGTTGTGGGATCACAAAAAGTACGGAGCCAATGTCTCTTCGCCCGTGTATCACGAGGGACGGCTTTACGTCTTCCACGACAACGGCATATTGCAGATATTCAACGCCGAAGACGGTAAATTGATCACCCGCCAGCGTTCAGCAACGCGGACGCGGCCATTCGCCTCACCGCTGCTGGCGGGCGACAAGTTGTATATGCCGTTTCAGGATGCCGGCATTGGCATCTACTCCGCTGGTGAACAATCCGAAGAACTGGCCGTCAACCAGTTCGCCGACGGGATGCCGTTGATGGCATCCGTGGTGCCCATCGGTGACGCGTTTTTGATTCGCGACGATCGATATCTGTATTGCGTTGATGGTACCTCCGCAAAAACCAACACCCTACCCAGGCAACAACCGCAGGATTTTGACATCGTACAAACCGTTGAGTCGTACAACATCGAACCGGAACGTGGCTGGTCAAGGCGTTACTTGCTGTTCCTGTCACCGGACATTGAACAAACGACCAGGTACCTGCTGATGCCCTACCAGTCGGTCATCACTGATGAGCAGACAGCCCGGTCGCGAGAGATCATTCAGGGAGAACGCGCCAAATACGATTCCTTGCGCAAGCGGTTCGAGCTTGTGCAGCGTGAGCAGATGGAAAATCCGCAAGTTGATCCGTCCATCCACAACGAAACATGGGCTGCACTGGAGGCCGACACCAAACAGCTGAATCACGAGACCAGGATTCTGGTCAAGCAGTTGTTTTCCGAGCAACAAATGGCCAGGCATCTGGCGGACGCTGCCGAAAACAAGGCCCACATCAAGCCCGGCGGTCAAAAGCAAAAATAGCGTCGTGATGGCGTGGTCCGGGAAAGGTTCGACCACGCGTTCGGACAGGTCGGCTACAAGACTGGGCGGGTACTATGGCCACTCCGTTTGTCATCTGGTTTGAAGGTCGCAGTGGATCCAGTTTGCTGGTTTCCTTGCTGAATGCCCATCCGGATTTGCTCTGTCGCAGCGAGGACTTCAGTGCATTCCGCCTGCCTGCAAACGACCCGCCGGGACAGCCGGTTGATTATCCGCTGGTGAGGTTCAATGGCAACCGGTTTCGCCGTCGACTGGCCGGATTTGATGGAGTAGTTCTGAGTCCGACGGTTGACCAGACACTGGCTCACTTGGAGGAGATTTTTGCCAGTCGCCACGGGGCGGTCGGTTTCAAATTCAAATATCCCCGCCAGCAAGGTGTCTTTCCGGAGATCGCTGCGCAGTTGGCCGCTCAGCATGATCGGGTACGGCTGATCTGCCTGCGTCGCCGCAACATCGTCAAGCGGGCCGTCTCCAAACAGAATCTGCAGGCGATTCTTCAACAAAGTGGCAAGTGCAATCTGGCGTCACCCGAACAACGGATCGGCAAGCTGTCTGTCGATATTCCCGGGTTGCTGGAGTTCTGTGCACGGGTGCGTCGGCGGCAAGCTGGATTCGATGCATGGGCCAGTCAGTTCAGGCACGTTTGCCGTGTGGAATACGAAGATCTGCAGGGGGATCGTTCGACGACCCTGCGTGAAATCGCTGACTTTCTAAACGTCGATCCGGAGCCGGTACTGCAAACCGACTTGGTCAAGTCAACGCCGGACCGGTTGTCCGAGGCCGTGGCCAACTACGACGAATTGGTGGCGGCATTTCGCGGCACGCCCCTGGAACTCTGGCTGGATGCCGATAGCCGGTAAGAGGCGTTGCCAGCGGTGCGACGCACATTTACGGGGCGAGTTTTTTCAGCTTGCGTTGCAGCGTGCGTCTGGGGATATCCAGTGCGCGGGCTGCTTCGGAAATATTCCCGTCACACTCGGTCAGCACGCGCTGGATATGTTCCCACTGGGCTTCGGCCAGCGAGGGTGGAACAAAGGAATCATTGACATTATCGGATGCAGTTTCTTCAAGTGCGGCCAGCACCTGATCGGCGTCAGCGGGTTTGTTGACATAGTTGACCGCACCGCGCTTGATTGCCTCGACCGCATTGGTGATGCTGCCGTAACCCGTCAGGATCACAGCCCGGATACCTGGCGAAATTTCACGCAGCGCCGTCAACAGTTCGATCCCTGATTTGCCAGGCATCTTCAAATCCAGAACGGCCAGATCCGGCTGTCGCTCACGGGCGACTTCCAGGGCTTCTTCGTACTCGGCGGCACAGCATACATCGAATCCACGGAGGGCCAGCGACTTTTCCATGCGGCCGCGCAACGTATCGTCATCATCGACGACCAGAAATACCTTTTTGTCTGCTTGTGTCATGCCATGCTTTCCGAAACCGGGCGTGTCTGCTGGTGAGGCAAAGTGACGGTAACCACGGTGCCCGTCGAATTCTTGCCGTCAATCGGTGAGCGAAAACGGACGGAACCGCCAAGCCGTTCCACTACGTTACGCGCCAGAAATACGCCCAGCCCCATGCCCTTGCCCGGTTGTTTGGTTGTGAAAAACGGTTCGCTGATGCGTCGCAACACATCGGGGGTCATGCCCGGCCCGTCATCCTGGATTGCCCATGTCAGACAGTCGTTGTGATCGGCGATCGTCACATTTACTTCACCATCGGCGGGACTGGCATCCAGCGCATTCTGAATCAGGCCGCGGATGGCCTGGCTGAGGGCATCGACTGGCACATCCACCATCGACTGGTCAGCGTCCTGCTCGAACTCTACCGTAACACGTTTGTCGTCCTCGATCAGCCCTTCCCTTACATCCTGATACAAATCAGCCACGGATACTTGCCTCATCATCTCGCCGACCGTCTCGCCAGCGTGGCTGGCCATGCGATCGAGGATCGTTTTGCAGCGATCCAGTTGTTGCCGAATCAGCCCCACGTCCTCGATCAGTTCGACATCGGCCGCCCAGTTGGAAGTACTGCGGCGGATCGATTGCTCTACGTCCTTGGCCACCAGTGCGATCGTGGTTAATGGCGTTGCCAGTTCGTGAGCCGCTCCGGCAGCCAGTGTCCCCAGCGCCTCCATTTTCTCGTCATGCGAGCGGGCAGCGTTGACAGCACGCAAGTCCAGTTCCTGTTGCCTCAATTCCCCAGTCAAGCGTGTCAAAAAGTACACAATGACGCTGGTGCAAGTAGCAAAGGCGACCAGCAGGCCCATTTGCGGCAGGGAAATGTTTCCCAACTCCGAAACGGGTAAAAACGCCTGTCCCAATTCCAGCTCGTCGACCGGCAAGTAACTAATAATCAAACCGGCAAAACACGCAATCGATAACAGGTTCAGAGCCCATGCCCAGTTGCGGTCCAGCAATACCGCGCTGAGGCAAACGTTCACGAAAAAGAACAGGCAAAACGGGTTGTTGGGACCGCCGGATACATACAGCAATGTGGTCAATGACAGCATGTCCATCGTCATGACCAGCCCCAGAACCTGATTGCAGGCTTCCGGCGTCATGTCGCTGCCGGCCGCCGGATGCCGGGCAAACCAGTAAATCAGCAACAGATTGGAGACGACCGTCAGCCCAATCACCACGAACATTGGCCACATTAGCAGGTCGATGCCCAGTAACAAGGCGGCACCGCCGATGGTCAACAACTGTCCAACCACAGCTACCCAGCGCAGCTTGAGCAGCCAGCCGATATTGACCGAGAATCTTTGCGGTGAACCAGGCACAGATCGTTAAGACTTGCGTTTGGCGGACGGTTGGGATGAGAAAGTAAACTGCTTCAATGATACACCCGCCGCTGCCGTCGGTCATTCGGTAACTGCGGCTCGTTTGGCGGAAATTGCCGGGCCGTCTACAATGCGATTGTGCGAGTGGGAACAGTCATCAAGCGACAGGGCGGCCAGACCGTCGAACAACGAGGCAAGGTTGCAAATGTCCGGTAGCGAACCCCAGGCGATCCTCAAACCACCGCGGCAAAAAGAGTCGTCAGTCCGTGCGGCCGCTCCCCGGATGACTCGTCGCGGGTTGACGTGGTTGTTGACCGTGATGTGCGTGGTGCCATTGGTCACTTTGGTCGTTCTTCAGCTCACGATGCCGCCCGTGCGGCCGGGCACCTTGTTGGCTGCCGTTGCCCTGAAGTCCGTTCCGCCAGGCAGCTATTATGAAACGCCGCTGGACGAGCGTCGACAATTCCCGAACGCTGCGATTGAGGTGACCAATACCGGTGAGGCGCCATGGACGCATATCAACGTGCGAATTAACAACGGACATTACCAGATCTACGAACACGAAATTCCCCTGGAGCCGGGCAAGTCGCGAAGTTTCCTGCTGGACCGCTTTGTGAATCGGTCAGGAGCCGTTTTCGATGTGGGCATTGTGCGCCCTTACAATGTGGAGATCTACGCCCGCTTGCCGGACAAGAGTCGTGGCACGTTTGAGCAGGAACTGGAATAGACTGTCCTTGACAGACATGGTTGATTCCACGATGCAATTGACGCTCCGCAGCGCCCGTACAAACCCTTAATCTGACCGTTGATTTTTTTTTTGCAGCTGCGGGAAATCGTTTCCCCGGGTGTGGGGATTACTTATAATTTGGAACCTCCTGCCTGGACTACCGCATCACCCGACAGTCGACTGGCATGCCGAATATTCTTGTTGTCGACGACAACCCTATTGATCGCAAGCTGATGTCCGCTTTGCTGGAACGGATACAGGATTGGTCAGTGGAAACAGTCAATGATGGCGAACAAGCCGTCGCGCGACTGGCCGAGCACGACATCGATCTGGTGGTTACCGATTTGCAGATGCCCAACATGGACGGGCTGGCGCTGGTCAAGCATGTTCGCACCTGCTGCGATGTCCCGGTGGTGCTGGTCACAGCCTTTGGCAGCGAAAAGGAATCGATTGCCGCCCTGCGTGCCGGTGCCGCAAATTTCTCGCACAAATCCCGATTGCAACGCGATCTGGTGCCAACCGTACGCAACGTGCTGGACTGGTCGGATTCCATTCGCCGCATTGATCAGGAGAGTAATCGCGAGCGGCCTGAGGATATGCAAATTGCCTTTGTGCTCGACAACAATGTGGCGCAAATCCGGCATCTGATCGAGACATTCGATGGTCATTTGCCGTCGTGGGCCATGGACGAGCGGCTACGCATCTCGATGGCCCTGGAGGAAGCACTGACCAACGCGATCTGCCACGGCAATCTGGAAGTCGATTCGAGGTTGAAAGATCAGGAAGATATCTGCGCGTTTGAAAACCTGGTCAATGAGCGGCAGGATTGCGCCCCGTTTTGCGAGCGTCGTGTCCGTGTGCAAGCCGAATTCTCATCTGAACAGATCATTTTCAAGATCAATGATGAGGGACCTGGTTTTGACGTGACAGCGCTGCCCGACCCCACGGCTCCTGAAAACATCATGAAGCCGAGCGGACGCGGATTGCTGTTGATCCGTACTTTCATGGATGAAGTCACCCATAACGACACTGGCAACCGCATCACCCTCGTCAAACGTCGTCCCGACGAAACGTCGGAGAATCAGGCCGAATCGCTTACAGGTAGTACAGCAGAAGACACAGGCCAAGGATAATCGCGGCCCACACGGCCATGGCACTGGTTGTCCACGTTCGTCCCACCGCCCCCTGTTCGCTGAAAGATTCCTCGAACGACTCGTTGGCGCCCTGCAATACTCGCCTGCCCATGCCACGCACCCAGCGGTCGGTCGCGACAATCGCCTGACCCACAGGCTTGATAATGGTCGGCAACAGACGTCGATAGACCCAGTCGGAATCCAGGTTGATGGCCGCCATTTCTTCGGGGTACACCCCGGTCTTGATCAACACGACAAATGCCAGCGCAGCAAACAACAGCAACTGCAACTGTGTGACCACATGCGTCACCGTGTACGGCTCGTAGTGCAGGTCGTGCATGTCGTAGGGTAAAATTTTGTAGAGGTACTGATAACCGATCCCCAGGCCGATACACAGTGCCGAAGCCAGGCCCATGGCCAGCAACATGTTCCACGGCGCTTCCTTGACCCGCCAGCCGGAATCGTGCGCGAAAAACGCAAAGAAGGGAATCTTGATGCCCGAATGTTCCATCACCCCGGCGGAAGCGACCAGCAACAGAATCCACACCACGAACATGTGCTCTTCCGCCGCCGCCGTCAAAATCATCGACTTGCTGATAAAACCGCTGAGCAGCGGAAAGCCCGAGATTGAACCGGCTCCGATGATGCAAAAAATCGTGGTTAGCGGCATCGATTTGTGCAATCCACCCAGTTCGGTCGCCTTGGCCGTGCCAGTGCGGTACAGCACCGCTCCCATCGACATAAACAGCAGGGCCTTGTAGATGATGTGGCAAAACGCGTGGGCCACGGTGCCGTTGATCGCCAGCTCGGTGCCGATCCCGATGCCAACCACCATGAATCCGAGCTGGTTGTTCAGGCTGTAGGCCAGCACTTTCCGCAGATCATTCTCAATCACCGCAAACATGATGGGAAACAGCGTCATGGTCACGCCGATCCAGATCAGGATCTCGGTGCCGGCAAAACCGCGGGCCAGCGAATAGACCGCCAGCTTGGTCGTAAAGGCACTCAGGAATACCGTGCCCGTAACGGTGGCCTTGGGATACGAGTCCTGCAACCAGTTATGCATTAGCGGAAAGGCGCACTTGATGCCAAAAGCCAGGAATATCAGCAATACGCCGGTACTCATCCGCTCGCCAGGCTCAACCAGCAGGTCGAAGGCCAGCGAACCGGTATCGGCGTAGTGCAGGATGGCTCCGGACAGCAACAGCACTCCCGATCCAACCTGGATGATCAGGTACCGCATGCCCGCGCGATACGCTGGTTCATTGCGGGAAGCCCAGATCAGGAATACCGAGGAGATGGCCGTCAATTCCCAGAACACAAACAGCGTGATCAGATCGCCCGCGCAACATGCGGCGATGGCGCCGCCCGCATACAACATGCCCGCCACATGCTGAGTCGTGTCACGCACGTGCAGCGCATAAATGGCCGACACGATGGCGGCAATATGAAACACGAGTGCGAAACAACGGCTCAGCGTATCAATCCGCACCATGTTCAGCGTGACGTCAAACAGCTGCAGGTTCCCGTAGGTGCCTTCGGGAATCAGCAGCAGCATCACGGCACTGGCGATCGACAGGGCCAGCGCAAACCAGGCTTGCAAAAAGCGTGGAAAAAAGGGAATGAAGATCGCTCCCACGATCATGATCAATCCGGGAGGGAGATCATGCATCATAGTAATCCTCCCGGCGGCGAATCAGCAGCCGCAGGCCCTTGCCCAGAAACACAACGGTGACAAACGCCACGAATCCGACGATCGCGTGAAACCCGAATGTCTTCTCCGCGTCAAAGTGCGGGTGTGGATTGGTATAGAAAAACTCGGCCAGCACCAGCCCGGCGCACACCCCAATCAGGCTGAGGATGATCAAACGGATGTTCCCCGGTTTTTCAAACCAGCTCGTGCGGTTGTCTGAATGTTTTTCCGGAGGTGTTTCGTCCATCGAATACCTGTCTATCGGGTTACCTGCGTGATCGGTACCAGCCAGCCAAAGATTTCAGGGGCCACAAAGAACAGCACGATGCTGCCGATGGCGGTTAGACACAGTGGCACGACGCACATCAGCGGCGCTTCCCGCAACCCGCTGGAGCTCTCGTCAGTAGCCGGCAAAAATCCACGAATCGGAATGGGTATCAGATAGGCAATGTTCAGCAATGAACTGATCATGAGCGCAGCCATCAATACCACCTGCCCGGATTCGACGGTTCCCAGTGCCAAAAACCACTTGCTCCAGGCCCCGCCACCGGGCGGCAGACCAATGATGCTGAGCGAAGCAATCAGAAAAGCGCCGAACGTAAATGGCATGACGCGTCCCAGTCCCCGCATGTCGCTGATTTCCGTTTTGTGGGTGGCGACATAAATGGCGCCAGCGCAAAAGAACAAGGTAATCTTGCCCATGGCGTGCATTGCGATGTGCATGCCCCCGCCGATCACACCGGCCGCCGAGGCCAAAGCGGCACCCAGCGTGATGTAGGCCAGCTGGCTGACCGTGGAATAGGCCAGTCGGGCTTTCAGGTTGTCCTTGGTCATAGCGACCAGCGAAGCCAGCAGGATCGTGGCGGCGGCGACGTAGCACAGCCAGTCACTGATTCCGGTGTCGTGCATCAGGTCGATACCGAATACGTACACGGCGACTTTCAACACGGAGAACACGCCGACTTTTACGACCGCCACCGCGTGCAACAGGGCGCTGACGGGCGTGGGTGCCACCATGGCCGCCGGCAGCCAGCGGTGAAATGGCATCAGGGCGGCCTTGCCGATGCCAAAGACAAACAATCCCAGCAACAAACCCAGTTGCCATTCACGGATCTTGCCTTCAGAATGCGGCAGCGCCAGAATCCCGCCATCGGCAAACTCCAGCGTGTCGGCAACACTCCAGGTCCAGGCAATGGCAAGCATCAAGAAGGCCACCGAGGTCGACATCAGGATACCGAGGTAAACACGACCGCCCTGTTTCGCTTTTTCTGTTTCGTGATGGGTAACCAGCGGGTACGTGGCGATGGTCATCAATTCATAGGCCACAAACAACGTCAGCAGGTTGCCGGCAAACGCAGCCGCCATGGCTGCACAAATCGAAATGGCGAAACAGGCAAAGAATCGGGTTTGATTCCGCTCGTCGTGCGAACGCATGTACCCGATGGCGTACACAGTCGTGACGATCCACAGGCCCGAGGCGACCAGCGCGAACAGCATACCCAGCGGCTCGACCGTGAATCCGATTTCAAAGCCCGGCATCATTTCGCCCAGACTCCATTGCGGCCGCTCGCCGGAAAATACACGGGTCGCCAGATTGCAATTCACCCAGAACAGCACCGACGAAACGGCCAGTGTGCCGGCCTCGCGCAGATTCGGGAATTTCCCGAACAGCCCGACCAGCAGCATGGCCAGCAGCGGCAGTCCGAGTGAGAGCTGGATCATCAACAGTGGCGTCATGGCGTGACCTCCAGCAAATCAGAGGCTGCCTGAAAAGCCAACACCGCGGAATACTCTGTCCACACGCCAAACACCACCACCGCACCGATAACCACGTAAGTCGGCCAAAGCATCCCGCGGGGAGCTTCGCGGGCCGCGGCTGCTTGCTCCGAGGGATCGGCAAAATACAACGTCTCCACAACACGCCACACATAGACAAGCGCCAACAGGGAACTGACCAGCATCAACCCGGCGACCAGCCACTGGTTGTTCTCCACTGCGGCCGTCAGCAAAAGCCACTTGCTAACAAAGCCGGCCGTTAGCGGCACTCCGATGAGGCCCAGCCCGCCCACGACCCACGCGAACGAGGTATAAGGCATCGTCTTGCCGGCACCCCGCCAGTCGTCCAGCTTGACGGACCCCATGCGGTACGCAAAACAGCCAACGACCATGAACAAACCGCCCTTGATCAACGCATGGTTAAACATGTGGACGATTCCGGCCGTCAATCCTGCGACGTTGGCCATGCTGATTCCCAGCAACATGTACCCGATCTGTGCGATACTGGAATAGGCCAGCAAGCGTTTGACGTTGTCCTGGTAAATGGCGGTTAGCGAGGCGGTGATAATGCCGATCAGTGCCAGGCCCGTCAGTTCCGTATCCAGCGGCAATGTCTCGAAGGCAAAATCGGGCGTGAACACGGTGTAAATCAGCCGGATAAACGCGTACACCGATACCTTGGCTGCCGTCGCAGCCACAAAACAGGTGACCACCGACGGTGCGTAGGTGTAGGTGTTGGGCAACCATGAGTGCAGCGGGAACACGGCCATCTTGATAAACAGGCCCACGGTCAAAAACGCAAAGGCAACCAGCACGGTTCGAGGACCGCCGACGGTTTGCACTCGGTGCGCGATGTCGGCCATGTTCAATGTGCCAGTCATCTGATACAGCAAGCCGATCCCGATCAGAATGAATGTGGCTCCGATCGTGCCCATGACCAGATACTGGAAGGCAGCCAGGGGAGCGCGGCGCGTGACACCCAGACTGACGAGCGCGTAGGTCGACAACGAGGATATCTCCAGAAATACAAACACATTGAACAGGTCGCCCGTGATGCACATACCCAGCAGGCCTGTCAGGCACAGCAAGTAAGTTGCGTGAAACAGATAGTGTTTCGACCGGAGAAGTGCCCGGTTGAGGCTGGTTGGCGCATAGGTCATCACGATGGCGCCCATTCCCGAGACAAACAACATTACAAACGAACTGAGGTAATCCACGACATACTCAATGCCGTAAGGAACCGCCCAGCCGCCAAGTTCGTAGGAAATGGGCCCGGACTGCTGGACCTGCACCAGCAGCGCGACGGAAATGCCGAAGGTGACCCAGCAAACGGCCAACGCCAAAGCGTACGCCGCACGGCGATGACCCAGCAGCACACACAACGGCGCAGCGATCAGCGGAATCACGATCAACAGGATCGGCAGTTGCTCGGCAATCACGATTCGCGATCCAGGATGAGGATTTTGTCTTCTTCAACCGTGCCGTAATCCTCGCGAATACGCACAATCAGCGCCAGCGCCAGCGCAGTGGTGGCGATGCCCACGACAATGGCTGTCAGCATCAGGACGCTGGGCAGCGGATTGGAATAGATCACATCGGGTTCGGCGTCGGGCCGGATGATTGGTGCCTCGCCGTCCCGCACCTTGCCCATCGTGATGTACAACAAGAACACGGATGTTTGAAAGATGTTCAGGCCGATGATTGTCTTGATCATGTTCTTCCGCGCGATGACGATATAGAACCCTGTCATCATCAGAAAGATCACGATCCAGTAGTTGTACAGGCCCAGTACCTGTTCGGTGCTCATGTCGTTTTCTCCCGACCTGCAAAACAGTAAAAGATCATGGTCATGACCGCCGTGACTGTCATGCCCACGCCCAGTTCGACCACAAAGATCCCGAGATGCTGGCCTTGCGGAAAGAACCCGTGTTCTTCGTGTTCGCCCTCGTGGGAATCATCATCGTGGTCGTGAGATTCGTCGTCGTTGTGAGAGGTGGTCGCGTGTGCGTCTTCGCCGGATTCTTCGTGTCCCGTCCCGGCGACATCGGCTGACGCATGTTCATCGTCGGCGATGGCGTGTTGCTGGCTGCCAAATTGCAACACGTCATAATCCAGGAAATTGCCCCCCATCAGTATCGTGGCCACTCCCGTACCGGCGTATACCAGCAGGCCGACCGCGATCAGTTTCTCAATCAGGCGTGGCGGTGCCACGCGGTGGGCGGCTGGCAGTCCGAACACGAGCCCGTACAAAATCAGTGCCGAGGCAAAAATCACTCCGGCCTGGAATCCGCCGCCGGGTCCAAAATCACCGTGAAACTGCACATACAGCGCGAATAGCAGGATGTACGGAATGATAATCTTGGTGATAACGCGAATGACGGGAAACGAGATCATGAGCCAGCCTCCGCTTGCTGTCCCGCAGCATCCGATCGCCCAACGGGGGGACGGGGACGCCGCAGAATCAGCAATACGGCGATGCCGGCCGTAAAGACCACCGCCGTTTCTCCCAGCGTGTCGTAACCACGGTAGCTGGCCAGCACAGCTGTTACGACATTGGGCACACCGTGAATGTCTTCCTGACTTTTCTCGACATACGAAGGATCAGGGTACACCTGCACGGGTGCTTTGGGATCGCCGAAATGCGGCATGTCGAGCGTTCCATAAATCAGCGCGCCGCCGGTAATCGCCACAACAAAAAGCGGCAGGACCGGGATGCCGCTGGAGGACTTTTCCGTACGGCTGGTCAGTGCCAGGGTCCCCAGCATCAGAAATGTCGCGATGCCCGCCCCCACGGCCGCCTCGGTGAATGCCACATCGGGGGCATCGAGGATCAGCATCCAGCTGGCGCTGAGAAAACTGTAGATCCCGGTGAACATGACGGCAGCCCACAGATCGCGAATGCGCGCCCCGGTGACGGCCGTCAGCGCGAGCAGGGCGAGAATGGGAATCACAATGTATGTCATGACGAGGATTTGTCCCGTGACGACGGCGGGTTTTTGTCAAGTTCCGGTTTGAGCCCGCCAAACAGGGCCGCCTTGGCCAGTGCGTGACAGGAACTGGGGCTGGTTACCACCAGGAAAAACAGGATGGTCAGCAGTTTGACGGTGACCAGGGACAATCCCGCCTGCACCATCAGGCCGGCCATAATCAGACCGGCCCCCAGGGTATCGGTGACTCCGCCGCCATGCAGTCGCGAAAAGAACTCGGGAAGGCGGACAATGCCGATACCGCCGACGATCGAAAAGAACGATCCCCCCAGCAGCAGCACCCAGCTGATGATTTCCAGCACGATTTCCAGCACATTCATGTCAGTTGCCGGCGGCCTCCTCGCGGAAATGACCGAATTGCGAAAACCGCAACAACGCCACCATGCCAATAAAATTCATCAGGGAATACAGTAGCGCCAGATCCAGGAAATCCGTCCGTCCCGTCAAAAAACAGACCACGCAAATCAGCAACACGGTCTTCGTGCCAAACATGTTCAGGGCCAGCACGCGATCGAAAACCGTGGGGCCAAACATGGCACGCACGAGGGCCAATGCCATCGTGATCAGGATGGCAATCGCTGTGACGACGAACATCACGGCTGTTTCTCCATTTGGCAAATGCGTCGATCCATCTCGCCGGAGATATCTTCCGCCGCTCCTTCAAACGACAACGCGTGCACCAGAATCTCGTCGCCTTCCATACGCACGGAAACGGTGCCGGGAGTCAGGGTGATTGAGTTGGCCAACATAACGCGGCCCAGTTCCGTTTCGGCATGGGGGGTCACGGTGACCATATTGCGTTGTAGTGGCATGGCTGGCGAGATAATGATGCGGGTGACCTCGATATTGGACTGGACTATCTCCCGGGCCAGCCATGGTGCGTAATGCGTAAAGGGGCGGGCACCCAGTTGCCAGGGAGCGCCCTCCTCGTCCACAATTTCCATCCGCAAGGCCACGTACAAACTGAAAGCGCAGGACAGCACGCCCAGGGCCATGACAAATGGCTTGTCAAAATGCCCTGACCAGAGCAGCCAGGCGGCCAGCAACAGGACACCAAGAATGGGCGAATACTTCATGCCGGGTCACAACTCGTGCAGCAAACGCGTTAATATAGCCCCCGACAGATACCTGTAGAAGGGCGATCAGGCAACCTGTCGCCAGGGGGCCCTGACAGTCCGGTTGGCGTTGCCCGGGCACGGCCGCCATGCTCCTGCGACAACAGCCGCAAAATCGATTCATTTTTGCGGAATGTCAAATCCGTCACAGGGATTGGCAAAAACCGCTGATTTTTGACGTTCTCATCAACCCATGCGCTTTTTACTTACAATAGAAAGATTACGTACCGGCGGGATCGCGTCGTCAGGGGTATGGCCGGGCAACGGCCCCGTCCCCGCTATCTCGAAAACGATCTGGATCACCGGCCCGGCGGCGGGCCTTTCACAGCAGCTAGTCGATGGTTAACTTTCCGTTTGGATACCAGCCGATCGAACCATCCACCTGGGCGTACCTGTCGTCCCTGTTGATGCTTGCGCTGTTTTTCAAGTTCAATCGCTTCTGGAGCTTTCGCAATTTCGACCTGCTCCTGCTGATTTTGATGGCCCCCGGACTGCTCATGGTGCATTACGGAATCGCCCAACAGCACGAACTGGAGGATGACGAACGAGCGGCCGCCGTGTCCCTGCTGGAAAATTCGCCACCTGCCCTGGCGAAGTGGTCAGGCGCCCTGCTGCAGGAAACGGGCAATGAGGCGGTCTCTGAGGAGGCAGCGGATCTGGTTGCACCACGCCGCGAACTGACCCGGTTTCAAAGGCTGCAGCGGTGGGGTTACATCTGGCTGTTTGGCACGGGGCTGTTGTGGCTGGTGCGTCTGTTCTACGACCCGTTGTTGCTGCGCAAGCCGATGCTGCTGCCCAACCTGACGGTGGGCGGCCTGGTGTTTCTTACCTGCAGTCTGCTGATATTCCTGTTTGCCAATGTGCTGACCAGTGAACCCGAAAATCTTTCGGGACCCCGGGGCGCCGTCAGGCTGTTCCAGCGCACGGCGACCGAAGCCGGAGCTGATTTGCGGGAATACGGACCCGGCTATCCGTTGTTGCACCTGATTCCCTCAATTCGCATGTTTGTCGAACCCGATCCGGCGATCGACGACCAGCCCGATCAACTACTGGAATCCCGGCAAGCCCAAACCGGGTTTGTGGATGTGGCCCGTCTGATGGCCATTCTCTCGCAAATCGCCATCGTGGCAGGATTGATTTTTGTTGGAACGCGACATTTCGGCAGTTTTCAAATGGGCGTCGGCATGGCGGCCATCTTTCTCATGCTGCCCTACACCGCGATGTTTGGCGGTGATTCCATGCACCTGTTGCCCGGTGCCCTGCTGATCTGGGCGGTGGCTCTGTACCCTACTCCGTTCTGGGCTGGCATTTTGATCGGCACGGCCGCCGGTGTCTGCTACTATCCGTTGTTCCTGTTGCCGCTGTGGATCAGCTTTTACTGGGAGCGTGGCCGCGTTCGATTTACGCTGGGCGCCGTGATCTCGATCTTGCTGGTGGTTTCCAGTCTGGTGTTTACATCCGCCGACTTTGCGGGATTCCTGGCCCAGTTGAAGTCCATTTTCGGTTTCATGATTCCCCGACAGGAAGGGCTGGGCGGCATTTGGGCCCTGAATTGGGAAAGCTGGTTTCGCTTGCCTTTGCTGGTCGGTTTTATCGTTCTGTGCATTTCGTACGCGTTCTGGCCAGTCAAGAAAGACCTCGCCACGCTGATCAGCTGCACCGCCGCGGCCATGGTGGCAGTCCAGTACTGGCATGGCGATGGCGGTGGACTTTACGTGGCGTGGTATCTGCCGCTGTTATTGCTGGTCATTTTCCGGCCCAATCTGGATGACAAAACGGCGGTGCTGGTTCTGAAAGACCGGCGTCGCAATCCGGGTGCGGATGATCTTGATTTTGCGGCATAGATGATCTGGCCACCCCGCAAACTCGCCTTGCACCATTCTGCCACTTTCGCTAACCGGGGATCTCGCTGGAGTAATCCGCGTGATTGCTTCAGCCCTGGAATTGGACCAGCCAGCTTGCCGATGCAACCAGCAGGTTGTGCCTCCGGTACCTCAATGGCTGTTCCTGCCCCGAAACGGTAGAGCGAATCATGCGCAGATCCCTGTTGTTTGTGTTTCTGATTGCCGCGATTTTTCTTGGCGGATGGCTGCTTTACCATCGCAACGAAATCACGCGGCCCGGCGATGTGTTGCGGCTGGCGGGCGAGCAACTACAGCGATGGGGCGGCACCTCGGCCGACTTTGCCGGCTGGCGTCAACGCCGGACGGGACTGATCCGCATTGGATCCTTCAACGCCCGCAATCTGGATGCTGCCAAGACCGGGAATCCCAAAACCGGTCCCCTGCTGGCCGAAATCGTCCGCCAATTCGATGTACTGGCGGTGCAGGAAGTAGACACTTCGGATCGATTTCTGCTGAAACGATTTCTCAAGGAAATCAATCGTACAGGTCGGCAGTTTCGCTATGTGATGGGACAGCGGCCGGATCGCGGCAGTCCGCTACAACAGAGCGCCATCTTTTACGACAGTGCCACGGTCACCCTCGACCAGCATCAGTACTACACCGTCAATGATCCCGACAATCTGGTTAGACGCGAGCCGCTGGTTGCCTGGTTCCGTACTCTGTCCGGTGACAAGTCATTCACGTTTACCCTGGTCAATGTACAACTGGAACCGCAGGCCGAGGGCAACGAGATGCTGCAAATCAACCAGATCTTCCGCGCGGTGCGCAACGACGGACGCAATGAAGACGATGTGATTCTGGCCGGTTGTTTCGGTGTGGACAGTAATCAGCTGAACCAGCTGGCAATCGCCCAGGGATTGCAGGCCGTCAATCGGGAACATGCCACCGATACACGATCATCCAGCCAGTTCGACAACCTGATGATTGATCCGTTGGCCACCAGCGAGTTCACCGGGGACACCGGTGTGTATGATTTTCTCAAGCAATACAATTTGACGCTGGCCGAGGCTCTGGCCGTTTCCTCTCATCTGCCCGTGTGGGCCGAATTCACGGTTCACGAGACCGGTGCCCACGAACAGGTGGCTGGCAATCCGATGCTGCCTCCGTTGGCCAGTCGTTAAATCCTGGCCCTGATTCCGGATGACTGGCCGCACCGCCGCACCGCTGCGCTGCCCTTTTGCTTGACGGAACACCGGGCTGGCCGGAATAATTGACCGATGAAAT
>CAMYKF010000155.1 GCA_947258905.1 uncultured Pirellulaceae bacterium
GAGATTTCCAGCGACTTGCGTACAATCTCGGAAGCCGACAGGGACGTGTTCTCTTTCAAAGCCCGAGCTGCCGCGATGGCGTAATTGCCGCCCGATCCAATGCCGATAATTCCGTCGGTGGGTCGGATCACGTCACCCGTACCGCTGACCAAAAGTGAGTATTTCGTATCGCTGACAGAAAGCAATGCTTCCAGTTGACGCAGGGCCTTGTCCATCCGCCATTGCTTGGCTAGTTCTGTGGCGGCTCGCTGGATATTTTCAGGGTGATCCTTGAGTTTTTCCTCAAATCGTTCCAGCAAGGCAAACGAATCGGCACTGCTGCCAGCGAATCCACAAAGTACCCTGCCTTCGAACAGTCTGCGGATTTTCACCGCATCGGCTTTCATGACGGCCGAGCCCAAAGTGACCTGCCCGTCGCCGCCCATGGCCACCCTGCCATCATGCCGCACCGTGAGAATCGTGGTTGCGTGGAATTTCATGGAGTTCCCATCGCGTGTAAAAGTTAAAATCTGATTTTGCCGAAAAAGGGTTGGGTTGGATAGATCCCATTTTTTCCGGTGCGGAATCGCACGCATGCGAGGTGCGTTCCGGCTTATCGCACACCCGGCAATCGGCTAGGCTGGTGTGATGAGCAAAATTGACGGCGAATCCCTGGATCAACCTTTATCGGACACTGACGCAAATGCCGGTCAGGCCCCGCCGGTAGCCAGCAAACCCGCGGAGACACCTCCCTTGGCCGATCCGCTGCCACGATCGCGCAGCCGCGCCCTGATGTCCAGGAAGACGGCGGCGTTGCTGGTCATCGATTTGCAGGAAAAACTCGTGCCGCACATCCGCGATCATCCCACGGTCGTCTGGAACGTTCGCCGGCTGGTCGACGGAGCGAACATGCTGGATTTGCCAATACTCTGCACCGAACAGTATCCTCGCGGGCTGGGGCACACTGTTCCGCTGGTCGCCGATCGTGTCGAGGTCGACGATGAAAAGTCGATGTTCAGCTGTCGCGACTGCCGAACGGTCGTCGAGCGTTTGCAGCTGGAGCAACGCGATCAGATTTTGCTGTGCGGCATCGAAACGCATGTCTGTGTCCAGCAAACGGCCCTCGACCTGATCGCCATGGGTTTTGATGTATGGGTCGCCGTTGATGCGGTGGGAACCCGTTTCAAACTCGATGATCAGACGGCTTTGCGACGGATGGAGTCATCGGGTGTCACGCTAACGACAACCGAAGCGGCACTTTTTGAATGGTGCGAGGACTCGCAGGCTCCGGAATTCAGGCAAATCAGCGGGCTGGTCCGCGAACTGCCTCCGGAACGAGTGGAGATTCCATCGGCGCGTTACTTCCCCAGGACCACGCCCCGCTATGTCATGCAAACCAATCACCAGCCCGAGCCCGAGGGGCACGGCGACCATTTGCATTTTATTGTCCGCAGTACGGAAACCGGCGCGGTCGTGGAGCAATACGAAGGCCGGGTCGAGTGGGCCAATCCCGAACACACCGCGGTGGCGTCCAAAAGCGGCGTGCAGTCGGTGGAGGTCTCCGTTGACGGCTCGGCAATCAACGTTCAGCACGCCGACGAGCATATCGATATGGTTTACCTGCCCATGGGTGATCCGCGAACCAATCATCCGCGCTGGAAAGTGCGAAAGTCGGAACGTCACATCGCTTCGGAAGAATACAAAACCGACTACGAAATTACGTTCCAGGTCGTGGATTACAAAAGCGACAAGGTGTATCGCGAATTCACGGGGTACGAACATCGCGAGCCGGAGACGGGCCGGCTGACCCATGTCAGCGGCGTTCGTCAGGTCGAGATCTCGGACGATGGCCGCTGGATGTTGCTAACCGAAATCGGACGGCCTCCGCAAATCATGGAAATGCCGCCCGAGCAAGAGGAGCAAGCGTAACCGCAGCGCGGGCTGACAGCGCAGAAGTCAAAAGGCGATTCAGTTTGTCGCCGTCTACAGCTTGCCCCGCTCGATCGACAGTCGCAGAAAGTTCAGCGCCTGTTTGACGGAACGCTGAATGACCAGCGACGGATGACCGGCAATCGGAAAACGGTGCCGCACGCGCCGGTCGTTCGCGGAGATCATCACGTCGCGTTTCGCATGGCCCTGATGATCAAAGCCGGGTCCGATGATTAATACCAGGTCGACATCAAATGCCTGACGAGCCAGTTCCAGTGCCTTGTCGAAATCCCGCGGGACGGCCAGACTGATGGTACCGACATACACTTCACCTTGCGCGTCGGCCGAGTGCAGCCATTGGGCAACGAGACTGCAACCACCCATGTCGACGACCGCCAGTTTCTGCTGTCGCTCGGCCAACTGGCTGACCACGACTTGATCGAGCGTTTGCCCGTTTTCGCCGAACACGAGGTCACCGAGTTCGTCACGAATTCTTTGGGCCACGGGCGTAATAAGTTTGCGGCAGTCGTCAGCGCTGTCTGCGTGAGCTGAAATTCGCAGCGTGATGGTGGCCTTGCTGGCTGTGATTCCCACGCCTGGCGTGCGGCCGCGGTCTATCAGGTCCGGCAGCCGGGACTGGATCTCGCTTTCGCCCGCACCAAAACAATGAATGGAGTGATGCACAATGATTCCCGGCTCACCGAATTGTTCCTGCAATTGCGGCAGAACGTACTCGTCCCACATCAGCTTTAGTTCATAGGGGACCCCCGGCAGTGCGAACAAACGGCAGATGGTATTCGTGGCCGACAGGACAATGTCGATGCCGGGTGCTGTCCCCAGCTCATTAAAGATGACATTGGCGTTTTTTGGCAGCATGGCTTGCACGCGATTGTTCTCGGTCATCGTGCGGTTGCGGGAGGCGAACAGGTGCTGGATGTGTTGCCATGACGGCTCGTGAAGTTCCAGCGGAACGCCGGCGACGCTGGCGATTGCCTGGCGGGTCAGGTCGTCTGCCGTGGGGCCCAGTCCCCCGCTCGTAATCACGATCGCCGCGCGGTCACGGGCATGGTCGATGGCGTCTTGAATGTCCTCGAGTTCATCGACGACCGTGGTGTGGAAGTGAACGCGAATGCCGATATCGCCGAGTTGCTGACTCAGCCACTGGCTGTTGGTATCCAGACGCTGGCCACTGGCCAGTTCGTCTCCGATAGCGATGATTTCTGCGACTGGTTCCGATTGTAGTGATTGGGTCACGAGCTGTTCCGGTGCGATACAGGCGGGATGCAGGGAGATGCATTTTGCGTGCTGCATCGCGTATCCCGCAATCCGTCATGGCGAATCCCGGCACTTCTGACACTGACCCCGCTCGCAACCTGCAAGAATGGGCATTGTGGCCGGTTCCACCGGGATGCTAATGTAAGAGTTGCCCTGTTTTCTCGCCCGAACATTCTGCAGCACAGGTTGACCCCCATGTGTGGTATCGTTGGCTACGTCGGCCCCAAAATCGCAAATGAATTTTTGATTGAGGGACTACGGCGACTGGAGTACCGCGGATACGACAGCGCAGGGACTGCTACCCTGAACGGTGGCGGCGGCATCGATATTGTCAAGGCAGTAGGACGCATCTCGGGACTGGCCGCCAAGATCGCGCAGACGCCCAATGCGGCCACGATTGGCATCGGTCACACGCGTTGGGCCACACACGGCGTTCCCAACGAATGCAACGCCCATCCGCATTACGGTGGCAACGAGGATCTGGCTATCGCCCACAATGGTGTGATCGAGAATCATGCCGAGCTGAAACAATCGCTGGTGAACAAGGGATACGAGTTTGTTTCCGATACCGACACGGAAGTCATCGCCCATTTACTGGCTGATTCCCTGAAGACGGAACTGGAGCGGAACGGGCACGCTGATGATGATCTGGCATTGCCGGCCGCGGCCGTCCGCGCGGCCACGCGCAAATTGCGCGGCACTTACGGGCTGGCCATTGTCTTTCGGCAATACCCGGGCGCGATCTTTGCCGCGCGACTGGGCAGTCCCCTGGTGATTGGACTGGGTGACGGTGAAAACTTCCTGGCCAGCGATTCCGCACCGCTAGCCGGCTATACCGATCGCATCGTCTATTTGTCAGACCATCAACTGGCGGTGCTGACGACCGACGGCATTCAATTGAGCCATCGCGATCAGGGCGATATCGATCCGGACATTCAGGTACTGGAAGTCAATGCGGAGCAAGTAGACCTGGGCCATTTCGAGCACTACATGCTGAAAGAGATCTACGAGCAACCGGAATCGATCAGCAACACGATGCGCGGCAGACTGAACGATGATGATGCAACGGCTGTCTTCGGTGGTTTGAATTTGAGTCCGCAGGAATTGCGAAAAATCAAACGCATTGTCTTCACCGCCTGTGGCACCAGCTGGCATTCCGCGCTGGTGGGCGAATACCTGTTTGAGGAAATCGCGCATATTCCGGTCGAAGTCGAATACGCCAGCGAATTGCGGTACCGCAACCCGCCCATGGACAACGACACGCTGATATTCGCGATTACCCAGAGTGGTGAAACGGCAGATACGCTGGCCGCCCTGCGTGAAATGAAACGCCAGGGACATCTGACCATGGCGATCTGCAATGTGGTTGGCAGCTCGATCGCTCAGGAGGCGGATGGCGGCATATTCCTGCATGCCGGCCCGGAGATCGGTGTGGCCTCGACCAAGGCTTACACCAGTCAGTGTGTTGCGCTGGTAATGCTGGCTCTGTATTTCGGGCGATTGCGGCACGTCAGCTACAACGAAGGCCGACGGATTATCGAAGACCTCAAGAAACTGCCCGCCATGGTCGAGAAGACGCTGGAAACCAATGACAAGTTGCGGGAGGTTGCCGAAAAATACCAGCATGCCACCAACTTCCTGTATCTCGGTCGCCATTATAATTTTCCGACGGCGCTGGAAGGGGCCCTGAAGCTCAAGGAAATCAGCTACGTTCATGCCGAGGGCTATCCGGCGGCCGAAATGAAACACGGACCGATCGCGCTGGTGGACGACCAAACGCCCAGCGTGTTCGTGATGCCCCGCGGATTTATCTACGACAAGGTGATGTCGAACGTCGAGGAGATCAAGGCGCGCGGGGGGCCCGTGATTGCGATAGCGGTCGAAGGGGACAACCGGATTGCCGAAGTCGCCGACGATGTGATCTATATTCCATCAGTCGAGGAATACCTGCAGCCCATCGTCTCCATCATTCCACTGCAGCTGCGGTCCTATCATATCGCCGTGCTGCGTGGTTGCGATGTGGACAAACCCCGCAACCTGGCCAAGAGCGTCACCGTTGAATAAACGGCATTTGCGATAGACGTCAGTTCCGCGATCCGTCGGCTTGCGGCACAATATCCGCGCAAAAAAAACGAACGCCCCGGGCTTTCGCTTTTTCGCGACAGTGGTTTCTTGTTCAAGCAGTAGCAGACCGCTGTTTCTTGCGAGAATCAAGTCTCT
>CAMYKF010000156.1 GCA_947258905.1 uncultured Pirellulaceae bacterium
GTCGAACAGCGGGCTCAACAGGTAATGAAAGGCCGGCTCGCCAATCCATCCCAATGCCAACGACGCCATGGTGATTCCCAGTTGGCAAGTCGACAGCGACTGATCCATGCGGTCGGCCAGCCACATGCAGGATTTGGCAAAAGGCCGCTGGTCCCTGATCATCTGGTCGATCTGGCCCTTGCGAACCTTGACCAGCGCAAACTCGGCGGCCACAAAGAATCCGTTGAGCACAACCAGAAACAGGGCCAGCGCGAGAAAAGTCAGATTGGTCGCCAGCGAAGGAGTTGCCGCTGAGTCCGAAGCGGCAAGGATCAATGACATTGTGGTCGTTGTGAAGAAATATTGTTATAAAGGTATTCCAGGCGTGGATATCTGGATTCTAACGCAATTTCGCCGGGCGTGCGAGATTATCTGCGACCTGCCGGATCCCGTCCGGCGGTGGTCAACGGCATATCAAGTGGCGGGCCACCGCGCACTTTATTGTTTTTGCCTTCCCATATGGAACCAGCCATGGCTGTTGCGCCAACCTTGCCAACCCAAATCAACGCCACACAAAACGAGTTTGAACGGATTCCCTGCCAGGTGTTTCAGCAGGCCGATGATGCCGCCATCGCCATCGCCCGGCATATCGCCCAACTGGCTCGGGACAGGGCAACCCGCGGTCAATCCTGCGTATTGGGACTGGCCACCGGCAGCACACCCGTCGGCATCTACAACGAACTGGCGCGTATGCACCGCGAGGAAGGCCTGTCGCTGGCCAACGTCGTCACTTTCAATCTGGACGAATACTACCCGATGCAACCTCAAGAGCTGCAAAGTTATGTGCGGTTCATGAATGAGCACTTGTTCGATCATGTGGATATTCCGCGCGATAATATCCACATTCCCGATGGCACGATTGATGAAGCCTCCGTGTCGGACTATTGCGATGCTTACGAGCAGAAGATCGCTGACGTGGGCGGCATCGACATCCAGATTCTGGGTATCGGGCGTACGGGGCATATCGGATTCAACGAACCCGGTTCCAGCAAAACCAGCCGCACGCGTTTGATCACGCTGGACAAGGTGACACGGCGCGACGCGGCCAGCGACTTTTTTGGCGAGGAACATGTTCCCCGTCGCGCGATCACCATGGGGGTCGGTACGATCCTGGGCGCCCGCGAGATCTTCCTCATCGCGTTTGGCGAACACAAATCGGAAATTGTGGCGCGGGCGATTGAGGGAGAAATCAGTACGTCGGTGTCGGCCAGCTTTCTGCAGGAACATTCCAATGCCCGATTCATTCTGGATGTGGCCGCGGCCGAGTCGCTGGTTCGCTGCCAGTGTCCTTGGCTGATTGAACGAGTTGAATGGAAGCCCGACTCGATTCGCAAGGCTGTGATCTGGCTCGCGCAGAAACTCGGCAAGCCGATCCTCAAACTGACCGACGAGGATTACAACGAAGAAGGGCTGCAGGAATTGCTGGCCGGCCACGGTCCGGTCTACGACATCAACATCGACGTGTTTCGGCATCTGCAGTCCACGATCACCGGCTGGCCAGGCGGCAAACCGGACAAGTACAAACAACCCGGCGACCGCAGCCAGCCCCACGACCACATTTTTCCCAAACGCGTACTGGTCTTCTCTCCGCACCCCGACGATGACGTGATTTCCATGGGCGGCACGCTGATCCGTTTGGTGGATCAGGAGCACGAAGTCCATGTCGCCTATCAAACGTCCGGCAATATCGCCGTGTTTGATGACGATGCCATCCGGTTTTGCGAATTCGCGGCCGATTTCAACAAGCAGTTTCGTGTCGATCCGCAACGCACCACGGAACTGGAACAACATGTCGAACAGTTTCTCAAGAAAAAGCAGCCCGGACAGGTCGACAGCGAAATGGTCCAGATGATCAAGGGCCTGATCCGGCGTGGCGAGGCGCGGGCAGCTACGCGTGGCTGCAGAGTGCCGGGCGAACAGCTGCATTTTCTGGATATGCCGTTCTACGAAACCGGTACCGTGAAAAAGAAACCGCTTTCCGAACGCGATGTCGAGATCATTGTCGAGTTGTTTCAGCAACTGAAACCACATCAAATCTACGCGGCGGGCGACCTTTGCGACCCGCACGGTACGCACCGCACCTGCCTGCACGCGATCTTGCAAGCCTGTCAGCGGGTCAGCGACGAGCCGTGGTACGCGGACTGTGTCGTCTGGCTGTATCGCGGTGCGTGGCAGGAATGGGCGCCGCACGAAATCGAAATGGCCGTGCCTCTAAGTCCCAAGGAAGTGCTGTTGAAGCGAGCCGCGATTTTTAAACATGAATCGCAAAAAGACCGGGCCCTGTTTCCCGGCAGTGACGTACGCGAGTTCTGGCAACGCGCCGAGGATCGCAATCATGCCACAGCGCGGTTGTATGACGCGCTCGGTCTGGCCGAATACGAGGCGATCGAGGGATTTGTCCGCTGGGATGACCAGGCGATCTTTTGAGTGACAAGGCAACCCCGGAATGGGGCGAACCGGTTCTGCGCAGCTCATCCGTTCGAATTCGGAACGGGGACAATTCAACGTTGGTTGATCCGAATCGGCGGGCGATCATGAATGTCCAGAGTCTCGCGAGGTTATTGCGCCTTTTTTCAACCTCTCCCCTGATTGGGGAAGGGGTGGACCCGCAGCGGGTCCTGGGTGAGGGCTGACGGACTGCTCACGTTTCAACGCTCCCCCTCATCCGGCCTCTGGCCACCTTCTCTTCCAGGGGGAGAAGGCCCGCCTCATGAGAGATTCGATGCCGCACTCGTCACTCAGTCACCAGGTTGATGCCCCGGTGTCATTGCTCGTCGCCTTCCTGCACGATCAACTCCACGATCTCGCGGCGTCGGGCCTGACACCTGGCATCGTCGGGGTAGAGTTCCAGCAGCTCGTCGCAGGTCGCCAGGGCCAGGGCCGGATTCTGCTGTTCGATGGCCTGACCCATCAGCAAGGGCAGCCACTTTTGCGGCGAGTCGCCTTTCTCAATCATGACGTCACAGATATGTCGGGCCAGGTCCCAGCGACCCACCATGCAACTGGCCCGAAACATGGGCAGTGCGCGATGCGTTTCAAAGTCCAACGCTGCATATTGCTCCAGGTAGTCCACGGCCTCGTTGACCCTGGCCATGTCCTCGCTCTCCTCGCACTGTTTCGTTCGCGAGAGAAATGCGCCGTAGAGTGCCTGGTTTTTGATTTCGGGAAACAGGCCATCGCTTTCGGCAGCCACTTGAAACGCCACGAAGCTATTTTCGTAATTTTCCAGTGCATACCAGCTCCATGCCTCAAAGCACTTGAACAATCCGTCCGGGTGTCGTTCGAATGCCTTCCGGCAGTTGTCGATTATCAACTGGTGTTTCTTGCGAGGGCGGGCAATCGCCATAAATGGGTTGAGGAATGATTGAGCGAATTCTCCATAGGCACTGAAAATCTGGACCTTCTGGAATTCGGGAATCGGAATCGCCGCGTAACTCCTTTCCTGAAACATCGGCAGTCCCTGCCGAATCACGGGAATCCAGTCGATAAGTCCAAACTGGTCGTACTCGCGGAATTGCTTGTTGACGGCTCGCGAGACCCGGTTAATGGCCCGGGCGTTGTTGGTGTTGCCTTGCGGGAACCGCTGGCGAATTTCCTGGACCGAATCCATGGCGGTTCGCGTGTGATCGGCCAGGGCATGCGATACGGACTCGACATAATAATAACGTGGGTCGTCCGTAAACAGCGTCTGGCCGAACTCGACCTGCTGTTGTATTTCGTCGTAACGACCCAGCAAGGTCAAAGTCACGACCAGTTGCATGCGGGCTTGCGGATGAAACGGCGAGATTTGCAAAGCCGCCTTGAACTTGTCTACAGCCTCAGCCAGCGAATCAGCAATCAGACCTTCAGCGAACAGCCGGTCATCTTCGTCGAGATCGCCGTCGATGGCGCGGCGGATTAATTCGCGGGCATCGACTTCGTCGTTACTTTCTGAAACGAATGCGTAGCCGCGCCACAACTGTAATTGCGAACGATAGCGAGCAGCTTCGGGGTGGCCCTCCAGCCGTTCGATCTCCTGTTGCAGTTCCGCCGAGCGCGACAATCCCTCGTAGGCCGCCAGCCGGTCAATCAGCAATTCCAGCGGCATCTCGCCAAATGTCGACTCGTAAGTGTTCATGCGTTGCAAGGCGTCTTGCCATTGGCCATGACCGATCAGGTAAGTGATCTCCGACTGCAATATGGCGCGTTGGGCTTCGTTTTCGCGCAGACGTTGCTGGTTCAGTGAGGCAAATTCCTGTTCCAGATCGTGCTTTTGCTGCAATTCCAGCATTTGCTCTTCCACGATTGCATTCGCGTTGCGTGCGCGAAAGGCCTGCCACGTGGCCACGGTGATACCGGCGATCATGGTTAACAGTACGACAGTGCCCGCAATCACACCCGTGCGATGCCGCCTGGCAAATTTCCTCAACAAATAAACGCCCGTCGGCGGTCTCGCGATCACCGGTTCGGAGTCTATAAATCGCGTCACGTCTGCGGCCAAACCGGAAGCGGTCTCGTATCGACGCGACGGGTCCTTGTCGAGCGCCTTGAGCACGATCCAGTCGAGATCGCCACGCAACATGCCTGACAGTTTGCGCGGTTCCACGCCGCGGGCTTCAGCAATATGCTGCACCTTGCCCGACGAGTCGGTGAGTCGGGAACTCGGTCTGGGAGCTTCCTCGTCGCGAATCCGGGCCAGAATATCCAGATAGCCGCCTTTGGCCATCGTCTCGCGGGTCAGTGGCGTGCTGCCGGTCAGCAATTCGTACAACAGCACGCCCAGTGAATAGATGTCACTGCGTGTATCGACGTTTTCCTTGGTCATCTGGGCCTGCTCGGGACTCATGTATTCCAGCGTGCCTACGATCTGACCCTGCTGCGTATACATGGTCTTTTCGGTCAATCGCTGATTGGTAGCTTTGGCCACCCCAAAATCGATGACCTTGGCGACCGGCCGGCCGTCACGCATGGTCAACAGAATGTTGGACGGTTTGATATCCCGGTGGATGATCCCCTTTTGATGCGCGTGCTGGATGGCGTCGCAAACGTCGATAAACAACTCCAGCCGTTGATTGACATCCAGTTTGTGTTGATCACAAAAGTGTGTGACCGGCTGCCCTTCAACCAGTTCCATGACAAAATAGGGCCTGCCCGCATCGGTCGCGCCGGCATCCAGCACCAGCGCGATGTTCGCGTGCTCCATCATCGACAGTGCCTGACGTTCGGCCTCGAATCTGGCGATCACCTGCCCGGTATCCATACCTGCCTTGATGATCTTCAGGGCAACGCGACGACTAACGGGCTCGCGTTGCTCGGCCATGTAAACCGTGCCCATGCCTCCGGTGCCCAATTCGGACAACAGGTGATAGGGTCCGATCCAGT
>CAMYKF010000157.1 GCA_947258905.1 uncultured Pirellulaceae bacterium
TCAGCGGGCCCGATCGAGAAATTTTGGAGGCGAACGCGAGCCAATCCGCGCAGGCCCGTTTAGAATGATTACTCTGGTACTACAACACGGCGATCCAGTTGCTCGTAGCCGAAGTTGCAAAACGTTGCAAAACTTCGGGTTTTCCGAGGTGGGACGGGTCAGTAGACGTCAGGAGACCCGCCCACAACCGAGGAGGTTCGGCCCGAATTCTTGCGAATCCGGCTACCTTGCGCTGTAGAACGATGTAGTACCAGTAACCGCGTTTTCCCTTTTTCCCGAACTCGTTCCTCCCAAGTCTTGAATGTCATGATCAGAATCCTGTTTTCGTCATTGGTTGCACTGACCGCATTCCCCGCCTTGATTCCCGCTCAGGAGGTGAAGCCGCCGGTTCTGGATGCCGACACCCGACTGGCCTTTCACGCCCAGCATTTGCTGATGAGCGAAGAGTCGGAATTCAAGAAGAGTAAATGGCGATTCATTGGTCCCGAGCTGATGAGCGGACGGGTCACCGATATCGCCGTTCCCGCCGGCCAGCCGTTCACGTTTTATGTAGCCACGGCATCGGGCGGCGTCTGGAAAACCACCAACGAAGGCACGACGTGGACGCCGATCTTTGATGACGCACCATCGGGTTCGGTCGGAGCCATCGCAACTTGCCCGACCAATCCGGACACCGTTTGGGTCGGCCTGGGCGAAGCCAACATCTTTCGCAGCAGCATGTCCGGCACCGGCGTGTATCGTTCGGACGATGGCGGGGAGTCCTGGCAGCATATGGGACTGGCCGATTCGCAGCATATCGCACGCATCCTGGTGCACCCGACCAATCCAGATATCGTCCATGTAGCGGTTTCGGGGCACGAATACACGCCAAACGAAGAGCGCGGAATCTTTCGCACGACGGACGGCGGGGCTACGTGGGAAAAACAGTTGTACATCGACTCGCACATCGGAGCGATTGATGTTGTGATGGATCCATCAGACCCGGATACGCTGTTCGCGGCGATGTGGAACCGCACGCGTCACGCGTGGAGTGATCCGTTGCCCGGCCCGGACGACGGCATCTTCAAATCGACCGATGGCGGCGAAACCTGGACGAAGCTTACCAAAGGGCTGCCCAATTACGAGGAAACCGGGCGGATCGGTCTGGCCACCTCACCCGCCAATCCCGATGTGGTTTATGCCTTGATCGACAATCACGAAATTGCCCGCGAGGCGGAAGAGGGCGAGCGCGACAATTACGGCCGCGAACGACAGGACGTAATCAAGGGTGCCGAGATTTACCGCTCGGACGACAAGGGAGAGTCCTGGCAGGTGATGAGCGAAGGGGACCGCGCCATGAGACGCGTGTTCGCGACCTACGGCTGGGTGTTTGGCCAGGTTCGCGTTGATCCCAACGACATCGACACGGTGTATGTGATGGGTGTTCCGTTGCTGAAATCGACCGATGGAGGCAAGTCCTTCAAGCGCTTGAACGCTGCTGGCCTGCACGGCGACCATCACGCCATGTGGATCGATCCCGAAAACTCGAACTACGTCATTAACGGCAACGACGGCGGCATTAACTTTTCGTACGACGGTGGCGAAACATGGAAGAACGTCCAAAACTTGCCGGTCGTGCAGTTCTACAACGTGGAAGTCGACAATGCCAAGCCGTTTCGCGCTTACGGTTCGATTCAGGACAACAACAGCTGGCGTGGCCCATCCAACTACCGGGCCGGCCGCAGTTCCCTGAACGCCTGGGAGCGCATCCCGGGCGGTGAAGCCAGCACCATGGCGATCGATCCGCAGGACGAAAACATTTTTTACAGCGAAGGCTTTTACGGAAACATTCAGCGCTCCACTTTTGATCCGCCCAAGACCGAACGCATTCGCCCCCAGGTGGCCAAAGGCGAAACGCCGTTACGCGGCCAGTGGCTGGCCCCTTTCATCCTGTCGCCACACAATTCCCAGGTTATTTATCACGGGATGCAGTACGTATTCCGCTCGATGGACCAGGGAGGTACGTGGGAGCGAATCAGTGACGATCTGACGTTCAACGATCCCGAGCGACAGGGCAATATCCCTTTCGCCACGCTGACAGCCCTGTCCGAATCGCCGCTGAAGTTCGGACTCCTCTACGCCGGTACCGATGATGGCCGTTTGCATGTGACTCGCGACGGCGGCCACAACTGGCAGGAGATCATGGACGGGTTACCACGCAAGTGGGTTTCCCGCGTTGTGGCATCGGCCCATGACGAGGGCACCGTCTACGTAACGCTGAACGGCAAACGGGATAACGATTTCCAGGTCTACGTTTACCGATCCGACGATTACGGCCAGACGTGGACCGACATCAGCGCGGGGATTCCCGGCGGGCCAGTCAACGTGATTTACGAGGACCCGGTTTACGACGATCTGCTGTACGTGGGAACCGACCTCGGCGTTTATGTTACGCTGGATGACGGCCAGTCATGGCAGGTGCTGGGCAGTGAAATGCCGATCACTTTCGTGCACGATTTGGCCCTGCAACAGCGGGACAGGACGCTGGTCGCCGCCACGCACGGTCGCGGCATGTACACGCTGAAACTGCGATCGGTCTATTCGACGTACAAGAAAAAGTACGGTGTTGAGGACGAGCCCGAAGAAGCTACCGGTGAACAGGCCGGCGAGGACGCAAACGAACGGAGTGACGAGGATGATGACGACGATGATGAAGATGCACAGCGGTAGTCGGTTACTCGCTGCACTGACACTCATGGTGGTTTTCGCCGGCTGTGACTCCTCGCCAGAAACCGGTCAGCCCGACTCGGCATCTTCCGGCAAGCCGGTTGTGGCCGCGGCCAACTACCCGCTGAAGTTCTTTGCGGAACGAATCGGCGCCGACGATATCGACGTCGTCTATCTGGTCGACGCGGACATCGATCCGGCTTTCTGGAAACCGTCTACTGAGGCAATTAGCAAATTGCAAAAGGCGGATGTCGTATTGTTGAACGGAGCGGGATTTGAAAGCTGGCTGACCGGCGTGACGCTGTCGGCTTCGAAACTGGCCGACACCACAAAGAAAATATCCGACCAGCTAATTGAAGTGGAAGACGCCGTGGTGCATCAGCACGGACCGGAAGGCGACCACTCGCACGCCGGTTACGCGTTTACCACCTGGCTCGATCCGCAGATCGCGATAGTCCAGGCAAGTGTCGTTCGCGATGAACTGGCCAAATTGTTGCCGGACGAGAAAACAGCACTGGATAACCGGTTTGCGGAGCTGGAAAAAAACCTTCGCGAAATCGACAGCCAACTGAATCAGCTTTCCGGGCAAATCGGCCAGCAACACATCATCGCCTCGCACCCCGTCTATCAGTACCTTGCCAAACGCATGAACCTGAACTTGGACAGCGTGCATTTCGAGCTGGACGGCGAACTGACGGACGGGCAATGGACAGAGTTCGACGAGCTGGTCGATGCGAATCAGACGAAGCTGATGCTGTGGGAAGGCGAGCCGCTGGATAGCGTTCGCAAGCAACTCGAGGACCGCGGCATTTCGGTCGTGGTGTTCGAGCCGATGGGCAACCAGCCGTCATCGGGCGATTACCAGTCCGGTATGCTGGCTAACATCGAACGCCTCAAGTCGGCTACGCAATAAAGCATTGCCCGGGCGCCAGCTCTTGGACAAGAAGCGGTTGGGGCGGCAAGTTTCAGCAAAGCCCTGTTCCCATGGCCGGGCGAATCTCTGACAATTGCCGACTGAACCCAACCGCACTTTGCCGGAGAAAACCAGATGTGCCGATTCGCCGCTCGCTGTTTCTGTTTCGCTGTCGCCACGTCATTTGTCATCGTATCGTTGCAGGCCGATGACTGGACCCGCTTTCGCGGTGAAAACGGAACGGGCATTAGTACCAGTGCGCTGGTGCCCACCGAATGGTCAAGCGACAAGAACATACAGTGGAAGATGGAATTACCCGGTCCGGGTTCCTCCAGTCCGATTGTGGTTGGCGACAAGGTGTTGGTGACCTGTTACACCGGGTTTGGCGTGAACCGTGAAAATCCCGGTGAACCATCCGACTTGAAGCGTCATTTGTTGTGCTTTGACCGGAACACGGGCAAGGAACTGTGGCGAGCTACCGTGGATTCGGCAGCCGATGAGGATGAGTACAAGGGCTTCATCGTCGAGCACGGTTACGCCAGCAGCACTCCGGTTTCCGATGGCGAGCACATTTTCACGTTCTTTGGCAAATCGGGCGTGATAGCGTTTGATATGCAAGGCAACCGGCTGTGGCAAACCAGCGCAGGTACGAATTCTGATCCGGCGAACTGGGGCGGCGGTGCCAGTCCGATGCTGGCGGGTGACAAGGTCATCGTGAACGCGGGAATCGAGGGACACGCGTTGATCGCACTGAACAAGTCCGATGGTTCGGTAGCATGGCGTGTTGACGACGAGACGTTCACCAACAGCTGGTCCACGCCCACACTGGTCGAAGTCGACGGACGCACGGAACTGATCTACAGCATCCCGGAAAAGTTGCTTGCCTACGATCCGGATACGGGCGAACAACTGTGGCACGCCCGTTCACCGATTCTGAACGCGATTACTGCCAGCACGACGGTCCACGACGGCGTGATATTTACGCTGGGTGGACGCCAGGGCCAGGCGATCGCCTTGCGTTGCGGCGGAAAGGGAGACGTCAGCGATTCGCACACCGTCTGGCAGAAGCCGGTCATGTCCAGCATCGGCACTCCGGTGGTGATCGGTGATCGGATGTTCTGGCTGGCGTCCGGTTCGATCGCCATGTGCCTGGATGCCGGTGACGGCAATGAAATCAAAAAGACGCGACTGGAAAGCGGAAATGCTGGTGGCCAGCAACGACCGGCTGGCAGTTACGCGTCGCCAATTATCGTGGGTGACAAGTTGATTATTGTGACACGAAGCGGCACCACGCATGTGCTGAGTGCTGATGAAAACATGCAAGAAATCGCGGTCAATTCGATGCAGGGCGATGACAGCCTGTTCAATGCCACTCCGGCCGTGTCCGGCAATCAGATGTTCATGCGGTCCGACAGGATGCTGTACTGCATCTCGCAGCAGTAAGTCGTCTGTTGTCGCCCAATTTGGGATTCCTTTCAGTTCTTTCGCCTCCGCGCAGGAGAATCCCTGCGCGGCGGGAGAAGGCCGGATGAGGGATCAGGAACGGCAGTCTCGCGGATCAATAGCCAGAGCGTATTTCAAGACCCGATTTCGGGATGAATGTAGTGGGCGAGGCGACGAGCCCTTCATTTTTATCCCTTACTGATCGGCGTAGCCGAACTTCAGTTCGATATGGTCCTTGCCCAGCGGCTGCCCGTCGACTTCCACGTAAGGATAGATGAAGTAATTCAACGGCTCGCCGTCCTGCGGCGGCTGCAGCGTCAGATCACGACCCTTCGT
>CAMYKF010000158.1 GCA_947258905.1 uncultured Pirellulaceae bacterium
CGCGCTCGCCGGGCCCGACGGCAAACGCCTCAAGGGCAAGCGCCGCAAGGACGCGGAATCCCTGGCCGCCCTCTCCGACGGCTCGCTGCTGGTCAGCTTCGAGCACGAACACCGCATCCTGCGCTATCCGCCCGCGCCGCGGCCCTTCGGGCGGCCGCCCAAGATCCTCGATCCACCGCCCGACCTGCCCGACCTGCCCAAGAACAAGGGCCTGGAGGCGCTCGTCGTCCTGGCCGGCGGCCGCCTGCTGGGGATCACCCAGGGGCGCGACAAGGACGAGGATATCGCGGCCTTCCTGCGGCAGGTATCAACCGCGGGGAACTCCCGTGCCGCCGAGTTGAACGCCCAGGCTGTGCGAACGGGCACGGGGGGTCACAAATATCAACCGCGACGACCAGACACCCATTTGAGACGTGCCAACCACGCCAGCCAGGCACGACCTTTGCACGACATCCCGTCAATGGGACAGCCGGCCGTCAGGTGCGCCGCCGTACCCAGCCCATTATTGAAACGTGCGGTCATGGGGGAAAAGAAAAATGGCACACACGCAACTGCCCGCTTTTAATATGGACAAGTCCGAAACGGATTGTTGTCCGCGATTTGATCCCGCGGGATGGGATGGTGAGGAATTTAAATTCAAGGACCGTCTGTTTGTGCGGGCGGCGACGAGAAGTTTTCTGCACATTCCGTTGAACATAAAGTCCGTGATTGCAAACACGTTTTCCAAAATCGAGGCCGCCGACGCCGCGCCGCAGGATGAGTATCTGATGCTCTCGTCGGACCTGTCACCATGGCGTAGCGAACTGTATTTTGCCGTCACCAGGGATGTCCCGGACACAGAAATGGTTAAACTCTCGGGGACCTTTCTGGCCAAGGTGTTTGAAGGCGGTTATCAGAACATGGGCCGCTGGTCCAGAGAACTGAACCGTTTCGTCGAATCTCAGGGCAAGCAGATCAAGAAGTGCTTTTTCTTCTATACGACCTGCCCGAAATGCGCCAAGGTTTATGGCAAGAACTACGTCGTGGGTCTTCCGCAAGTCGCCTGAAACAGGACAGTATTGGTACAAGGCAATCCGGGCACAATGACTGACTTTGATGTGATGATTGTGGGCGCCGGGCCGGCCGGGTGTGCTGCCGCCTGGGATCTGTGCCACCGAGGTCATTCGGTGTTGTTGCTGGACCGGCACGAGTTTCCCAGAACCAAGGCCTGCGCCGGCGGATTGACTACAAGGACCCTGCGAGCCCTGCGTTATTCGGTCGCGCCCCTGGTGCAGCGCACGTGCAGCCAAATCCGCATCAGTTTGCGTCACGGAAAACCGGCGCTCCTGGCGGCACCGTCGACTCTGTGTGCGATGGTCGAACGGGCCGAGTTTGACGAGTATTGTTTGCGGCAGACACGCGCCGCAGGCGCGGCATTTCAAACAACCCGGCAACTCAAGGCGGTCCACGAAACCACCGACAATGTGACGATTGAAACCAGTGCGGGCCCAATGACCGGCCGGTTCCTGATCGGTGCTGACGGTGCTGACAGTCAGGTACGCAAACTGAGCGCCCAGTTCCAGCCGGCGACCGACGCGTTCGCGCTGGAATGCCAGGTGCCCTGTGACGAACCAGCTGCCGTGGATATGACGATCGATTTCGGAGTCGTCCAGCGCGGCTATGGCTGGGTGTTCCCCAAACGGGACCACTTGAATGTTGGTTTGGCCAGCCTGCGTTGGAAACCGGGTGAACTGACCCGGCAGAAGTTGCAGGATTATGTAGCGCACAGGTTCCCGGACACAAACATGCCCAAGGTCATCGGGCACCGCGTCGGCATTGGCGGCTGGGATTATCGGCCCGCGTCCAGCCGCATCTTTTTGGTGGGTGATGCGGCGGGCATGTGCGAGCCCTTATTGGCCGAAGGCATTCACAACGCAATCATCAGTGGACAGGCGGTTGCCGCCGCGATCGCCACGAACCTGGCAACGGGCGCGTCGGCACGGGACGGGTTTTATCAGCGAATGCGGCCTGTTTGGCGAGACCTCGGCATTTACCGCAATAGTGCAAGATTTGTTTATCGGTGCCCGACACTGGCCCGCATCATTCTGGCCCAACCGTTTTTTTACAAACGATTGCTGCGCGTCTTTGCCGCCGGCCAGGAGTTGGCGAGCCTGAAGCGATTTGGATGGATCTCCTGACAACAGCTGCGGTGGTACAGGCGAAGCGACATTTTCACAGGGACTTTTTATGAAACGCATCCTGATTACCGGAGCCGCGGGGCAAATCGGCACGGAGTTAACACGCGAGTTGCGGCGCAAATATGGCGTGGACAACGTGATTGCTTCCAGCCGGCATCGACCAGAGGACGATGCGAAACACTCGTGGACGCCCTTCGAAGTACTCGACGTGACGGATCGTGATGCCATTCGGGCGGCGATCGAAGATTACAACATCGACACCGTGTTTCATCTGGCCGCCATGCTGTCAGCGGTCGGCGAACAGGATCCGCAAGCCGCGTGGGACGTCAATATCAATGGCTTGCACCATGTGCTGGAGGCGTCGCGCAGGGGCGGAGTTGAAAAAGTATTCTGGCCCAGTTCCATTGCCGCGTTCGGACCCACAACGCCTCGCAACAACACGCCGCAAGACACCATTACCCAGCCGACCACGATGTACGGAGTGACCAAGGTGACGGGCGAGTTGCTGTGCGATTACTACGTCCATCGGTACGGGCTGGATGTGCGCGGCGTTCGCTACCCCGGCGTGATCAGCAGCGATACCTTGCCCGGCGGCGGGACAACGGATTACGCCGTCGAGATTTTCTATGAGGCTATCCGGCAGGGCCACTACACTTGCTTTGTCCGGGAAGACACCGTGCTGCCCATGATCTACATGCCGGATTGCATTTTGGCGGCGACCAGGTTGATGGAAGCGGATTTGTCGCGACTGCAGCATCACAATGGCTTTAACGTTTCGGCGATGAGTTTTTCGGCTGGCGAGCTGGCGGCTGAAATCAGGAAGTATATCCCGGAGTTCGCATGTCGCTTCGAGCCGGACCAGCGGCAGGCGATCGCCGATTCGTGGCCGCGCAGCCTCGATGATTCAGCCGCGCGGGCCGAATGGGACTGGCAGCCTGCATTTGGTTTGGCCGGGATGACGGTCGACATGCTGGAAAAACTGCGAACCCGCGAGCAACTGGGGACGCTTTAGGAACTGGCACGATGCAGAATGCGAATCCGGTCATTCGGGAAACCGCCTGTGCTCTGGCTCATGTGCCCGACCTGGTACGCTATGGATCCAAACCGCGACGCGAAATCGGGGCAGGAGCATTGACGGCTGAGCAACTTGCCGGCAGTTTGCGTTCCCTTGACGACGCCCGGAGCTATTTGCCAAACCGCGTTTTCACAGGAGAGCTGTCGGTCGACGAACTGGCCAGGTTTGAGCAACCGTGGTTTAAGTCAAAGGAGTCGGATTCCGTTGCTGCATCGCCGAAACCGTTTGGCGAAACCGTCTCTCAAGACCGGTTTTATGCGTTGCTCAGGCTGGCCGATGTGCTACATCCACCCCTTTTTGAACTGACCAGTCAAGGGCACAGGATTTTGCACCAGGCCAGCGTCGATCACTTCCTGTTTGATTCCATCTCGATGGACGAAACGCGGGGAGTTAACGATACCGCGATTGCGGACGAGATCGATAGCGGGTCGGCGTTGCCTATCGAGTCCGGTGGAAAGCTTATTGGCTGTTTCCGGCCCGACAATCGCGCCGAAGGCCGTGGCGATCCGAATGTCTCAGCGCAGCATTTGCTGGAATCGCTGTGCACCAAGGCTTCCGCCGGGCTGGCCCTGATGTGGCTGTTGCACCGATCCGCAACGGCGCCCGAACAAATTGAGTACATCATCAGTTGTGGTGAGGAAGCCTGTGGCGATCGTTACCAGCGCGGGGGCGGCGGGATGGCCAAGTCGGTGGGCGAGATGTGTGGTTGTGTCAACGCTTCAGGCATGGATGTGAAGAATTTTTGCGCGGCGCCGGCGTCAGCGCTGGTCGCGGCAGGCGCCCTGGTTAAGGCGGGGGTGTATGATCGCGTGGCCGTTGTTGCGGGCGGGTCGTTGGCCAAGCTGGGCATGAAGTTACAGGGATTCTTGAACGCGGGCGTCCCGATTCTGGACGACTGCCTGGCATCCATGGCTTTTCTTGTGACCCGCGACGATGGCCACAGCCCGCTGTTGCATCTTGAACGAGGCAGTGTCGGGCTGGCTGCCATCGGCTCCAGCACATCGGACGAAGCCGTGTATCGTGACTTGATATTAAAACCGCTCGATGCCATGGGATTGGAAATGACCGACATCGACAAATATGCAACCGAGCTTCACAACCCCGAGATCATGCAGTTTGCCGGCTCGGGCGATGTCACGAAAAAGAACTATCGCACGATTGCGGCCATGGCCGTCATGTCCGGGTTGATTGACAAGGCTGGCATGCCGGCGCTCATTGAACGCGTCGGCATGTCGGGATTCGCACCCACACAGGGCCACATTCCCTCGGCCGTGCCCTACCTCGGACACGCTGCCCGGGCCATGCGTGACGAAAAAATGGACCGGGTCATGTTTCTGTGCAAGGCCAGCCTGTTTTTGAATCGCATTACGCAATTGTATGATGGCGTTTCATTTGTCCTGGAAAGGAATCCCGGACACTGACCCATTCGAGGAGCTTGAAAAATGCTAAAAGGCAAGAAGGTCGCCATTTTTGGTGAACGTGACGATATCGCCGGTCAGGCCATTCGCAATTGCGTCGAAGCCGCGGGTGCCGAAGTTGTTTATGAGACGACATCCTGCTTTGTCTGAACGTCGGCCGGCGCTGCAAGTTTTGCAGAACAGGAACAGGTCAAAAAACTGGCCGACGAATTCGCCGCGGAAGAACTGGTCATTGTGATGGGGCTCAACCAGGCGGAGACGCTGCGTATCTTCGCCACCACGTTCAGGAACGGTGATCCCGCGTACGCCGGTCCACTGGCCGGTGTTGCCCTGGGCTTGCAGAGTTTTCACATCTTTGAACTCAAGGACGAAATCCCTGCGGATGTCTGGGCCGCCGACATGGCCATGGAAGAGCTTGAGGTCGAAGACGAACAGATCGCCGGGATTTGCCAGACCATGCGCGACATCCGCGGCGAATGACGTGCCATAATGCGACAGGCTCTCGTTTAACCGCGGTTAAACGACTTGCACGAAGAAACCTGTGAGAATTTGGCGCTGTCCAACTAGCGTTCGTAGACGCCTGTCAACTGGCCTTCGCCCAGAACATGACCGGCCATGGCCTCGACCAGCTGCTGTTTGGTGACGCCGGCTTCCAAATCAAGCACCGTATCCAGCGCGTACAGTTTGAAAAAATAACGGTGTTGCCCACTGCCCGGCGGTGGCGCCG
>CAMYKF010000159.1 GCA_947258905.1 uncultured Pirellulaceae bacterium
AGATCGGCTGGGGGAAGCTCATGGTGATCGGCTGATCAATGGCCACGTCTTCCACTTCCATGGCGCGGCTATCGAAAATCATGTTGACAACAGCCCGCTCGGCCAAAATCTGGATGGCTTCTGACAGCGGTGTACGGTTGAATTCGGCCTGAATCGTCTGGTTCTTCAGAGCCGACCAAATCACGCGTTCCCGTTCCGAAGCGTATCCGCCCTGACCCAGATTGCTGTTGCGGATCTGTTGGATCTCTTCCCAGCGATCGGGATTCATGGTCAGCGGATTGTCTTCCCACACAGGAATCGTCATGGATTCGTCGCCCCGCAACATGGCGCCCACAAAGTCGTCGGCTTTCTGTTCGCGAATGCGTTCGTACTCGGCGTTGTTGGCCATCATCCTGGATTTTTCGACCATCAACTTGACGACATCCATTTCGGGAGCAAGTTCGTTGGCCTGACGGGCCAGATACTCGGCTTCCTCAAAACGCTGTTCATCAAGGAGACGGTTGAAGTCGTTGACCAGAGCCTGAATCTTGCGTTCCACGTCGTCGCGGTTCTGGCGATCGAATTCGACCTCCTGACGACGCTGGCGGTTCATTTCATCGTTTTCGATTTCGCCGAGGTTTTGCTCGATGAAGCGTTCCATTTCGGCGATTTCCCGCTCGACGACGGCCACCAGCTGTGACTTGCCGGCGGCGTCCAGATCCGAATTCTGGATGTTATCGCGAACCAGTCGCATGTGGTTCAGAGCACCACGGGGGTTGCGTTGTTCGACCATGCGTTCGGCAACGGCCCGTTGACGCAGCACGTCCGAGAACATCTGGCGACGCAGGTCATCGTCGACGGCGGAAGTCTGTTCCACTTCGTCAAAACTGGCGTTCATGGAATTCTCGGAGGCATCCTCGGACGAATCGGCGTCGGCGCTGATCTGCAACTGCGTAAGCTTTTCCTGCAGGTCCTGGCGGGTTGCCGGATCCAGCTGGTCACGGTATTGCCAGGCCATACGGAAATACTCCAGGGCACCGGCCGCATCATCATGCGTCAGGGCGCTCATGCCCGAATCGTAGAGGCGACGTCCGCGAACATCATTGAAGCGGTTGTTCTCCGCCTCGCCGGCGTCTTCGCCGCCGACCTGCATGTTGCGAGTCGTATCCAGTTCGGGGTAATAGTCGGCTTGCTGCACCACGGTACCACCGGGATTGTCAAAGCCGGCCTGGGCAATGTCCTGTTGCTGCTGGCGAGCCTGCTGGATTTTCAGTTCCAGTTCCCAGGGAAGGATGGTTCCTTGTTCGAAGGCACTGTCGGCCAGGTCGAACGCCTTGACCTGAGCGATCAGTTGCTCGGACAGTTCCAGTTGCCCCCGGTCAAATGCCAGTTGGGCTTGCGAGAGGATGCTGTCCGCCTGCCGCCGGGCGTCACTGATGTTGCCGGCGGGCTGATTGGCCGCGGAACGCAGCTGCTGCAAACGGCCCTGCATGAATGCGGGACTCAGTCCGTTGGTGTCCCAGGTGACGTCAAAGTCGCCGGCCAGATTAATCAGCGATTGCGCCGTAACGAAATCGCGATACTCCAGCAAACGATCTGCTTGTTCCAGCAGAAACAGAGCAGCGCCCTGATTGTAGCTCTGCAGGTCACCACTGGAATTCATGGCCGTCAATTCGGTATGGCGATTGATCATCGCCTCGACTTTCGCCGGTGTATCCGACGTCATCGAGGAGTCAATCGGCAATTGGCGGGCCGACTCCACCAGGCTGCGCGCCCGGGCGAGTTCGCCGCCGGCCAGGGCCCGACGCGCCTTGAGCAACGCTTCCCAGCCGTTGGTGATCGAGGTGTTTTGAGGCGCGGTGAACGAGCCTCCCGAACCATTGTCCGTTTGCGCGTGCAGTTGCCAGGTGCAACTCACCGCAAATACCAGGGTTAACCCGGCGACTGAAAACGTTGTCAGTACTTTCTTCGAGGAGGCTTTCAACGCAACACTCCTTTTGCGAGATGCTCGAATTGATTTGTTGTACGTAAAATGTTGAACCACCTGCCGCCCTTCGGCGTATCACCGAAGTCACTGACAACGCGAGTTCGTCAAACGCGAAAATCCGTTTCGCGATTTGCTGATGGGCCTGAATCGGCGTCATCCGTTTGCCGTGTGCAACGGCCGCAACGGGTGATACTGATCCAGCAATGTCTGTCCGGGGAGATAGACGGGCGGATAATTAGAAGGGCTTCGCCGGGGCGTCAACGGCAGATTGTGCAAATGCAGAAAAAAAACCTGGCCGCTAGCGATTTAACCTGCCACGCCACGGCCTGCCCCGGCGAGCGCATTGCGGCTCGGCGGTGCGTACCCCTGATCAGGCGACCGAAAACGCGACAAAAAAACCGCCAGCAGGAAATGGCTGGCGGTTTCGGATTTTCAGCTGCTATCGGTTTCGCTAGTTGGAACCGCCGTCATCATCTTCGTCATCGTCGTCGCCGCGACGTCGCTTGCGAGCGTCGTCCAGTGCCAACTCGTTGTCTTCACTAATGAAGTTGGAGTGACGGTAGGACGTCTCGTCCTCAATGTCGTTGCGTACCATGATGCGACCGTTGCGATCCATGATGAGGATTTCACCGGGCTTGTAGAACGTATCCCTGGAACGGAACGATTGTCGTTCGCCGCCAATGATATCCAGCAGCACGGCATCGGAGCGGAAGTACCGGCCCGTTTTATCGCCCCGTGTATTGACCGATTCGTAGATTTCCTTGATCTGCCATGTGATGGGATGCAGCATGTGCGTCACGGCATCGAAGTTGATCAGGGAGCCCCGCATGGCGTCATTCTGTGCTGGCACAAACACGTCCAGGTCGTTTTGAAAACTGTTCACCACGACCGTGGCTGATGGTTCATCGCGGGCGAAATAGCTGTTCAGCTCGTCAAATCGCACGATGGCAGGCGGATCGACGGGACCGGCGACGAATGTTTCGAAGCCTTTGGTGATACGAACCGGTGTGGCCGATTCAGCCCATTCGGTGGGACGACCGTATTTGAACTTGTCCCGATCTTCCTTCATGTCCACGGGGATATCGGCATTTTCGGTATTTAGCCGTGCGCGAACGGTTCCGGAGAGGTCCAGTTCCGAAAGCGGTAATTTTTCTTTCTGGATGTCACGCTTGTTTCCGCCGCCGCCCTGCGGGGGACCATCGGCGGCCTGACCGCCACCGAGTCCCAGTTTGCCGCGGCCGTCGCTGTCGGACTTGGCGGAACCCAATTCGGCGTTGACGGCTTCCGGGTTGTTGGGGTCCTTGACCCACGCGCGAACGCGGTAGTAATAGGTCTCGCCAACTTCCTTGTATTCGAGGTCGTAGAAACGAATCAGGCGTACCGGAGCCGCTTTTTCCTCGTCTTCCATATCGGCCGGCGCGGGCGACGATTCGCCTTCATCGTCATTGCCGGGATCATCACCGGATGGCCGACGCGGAGCAAACGGGTCCGAATCATCTTGCCTGGGATCGTCTTCTGATTCCCGGTTGCGGCGTTGTTGTTGTTGCTGGGTACGGGCATCGTCAGCGGCGACATCCCGCATGGGGATGCCATCGACGATCGAGAATTCACGGTAATCCAGTCCCAGAAAGGGAGGGATGGGCATGGCGATCTTGTCACTGACGTATTCGTCGTCGCCCAATTCCTTGGCAGCCGGCGCCAGCTTGCCGCTGATTTCGTAGACATGGGCGGTGATTGGCGCCCAGTCGCCGTCTTCGGTGCGGCGTTCCACTTCGATGAAGACATATTCCGGTTGGTCCCGCACGGGGTCATATCCGCGCTGGTACTGGAAGGTCTCACGATAGAGTTCGTGTTGTTTTTCATAGTCGACCAGTGCCATACCGACCACGGCATCGACGGTTGCCAGGCGAGCGCCTTCGGACAGCCCGTTTTTCTCCGGTCGATAGACAAACATCTCGTTTCGTTGATCGACGGGGAATGTCAGGACGTCGGACGTGGGCAGCGAATCGATGGTCAGGATGGCCGTGGGGTCCCCGCCTTCGCGGGGCGGCAGGGCCACCTGGGCGCGGATATGGCGAACCTGCAATGTGTGGGGTTTCAGCAGAGGCGGATCGGTCCGCGGTTCACGGGTGAGGACCGCGGTGCCGTACAGGTGCCGGTACTGATAGGCGTCCGGGTCAACCGGATCGGCATTGCGAATCCGGTCCACAGCTTCGGTATCGGCCGGCCGGTGTTCAGACAGCGTGGACCAGTGGCCCTCATCGTGAATGTAGGTATTGGCCTGTTTGGTTTTATCCAGCATGGCCTGCGGAGTGATGGCGTCGTAGGTGGGCGTTTTGAATCCCATCCAGAAGAACATAAGAATCAGGATGCAGGCGATGCCAAAGATGATTTTTTCGGTGTGCCGAAAAAAGAAATCCTTGATGCCATCCTTGCTGAGATTGATGTTTGGTTTTTTCATAGCCGTAACTCGATTATTGGGTGATCTGGTTCGCTGCCACGAGGGAAATGGAAGAACCTGAGTACGCTGTCCTTGTTGATGGTTTAGGGAATGGTAGTGGATTACTGGCCAGCATCAGGCTGACTGGCAGGGTTTTGAGCCAGGTCCTGATCGGCACCTTCGGGTAACAGCAGTTGGCGGTTAACCGGATTGTAAATCTTGATGATTCCGATGAATTCGATTTCGATGTCGAAGTTGCGTCGTTGTTCGGGGATGAACTCCGCATCTGCACCGCCGCCGCCACCGGAGCCGCTGCCGGGGGCGTCTGCCATCTGGCCGGGACCGCCCGGACCACCACCGCCGAGGCCCAGTTTGCCGCGCCCGTCGCTGCTGCTCTCCGACGATTTCGATGCTTTCATGTTCACGCCTTCATTGGGCTTATGCCGGTTGACGCGGACCGAGCGGATTTCAAAGGCAAACGGCGAATTGGCGGCCGCTGCCAGGAAATCGTTGATGCGGCGTTCATCCATTCTGACGGCGACTCGCACCGGCACCCGTTTGGCGACTGCCAGATAGGACTGTTCGGTCAGCTTGTCCGAGGTAACAGCCAGGGTAATCTCCTGTTCGCTGAGCTGGGTGAAGTCACGGTTGACATACCGGCCGTGGAACGGCGAATTGGAAGCAGCCGGGTTGAACTGGGCTCCCCGAGCTGTGGATTTGGCGGCCGGCCGGGACATCTTGCGTTTGCGTTTGCGACCCTGCAATCCCTGGCTTTTCTGCTGGCCTGCAGCGACAGCACTGCCGGCAGGTACTTTCCAGGTCAAATCCTCAATGCTGCCGAGCTGGCCGATTCCCTGGATGGCTTCCTGACCCACCAATATATGATCGATGCGTTCGATCGGTGCCAGGTCATTGGCGTTATAGCCATCATTGACCTCGGCAATCACGTCCAGCAGGCCC
>CAMYKF010000160.1 GCA_947258905.1 uncultured Pirellulaceae bacterium
CGTCAGCCTGCAAGCCGTCCATCTCGTAAACGATCGTGTCCACCTTGTTGCCGCCGGTGTAGGAGACGATGTTGCCGAGGAATTGCCCGCCGAGATAATTGTCATTGCCGAGATTGGAATCGCCTGCCGTGATGATCACGTCGCCTTCCACCACGCCATCCACCAATACATTCTGGGCGCTGCCCAGGAACGGATTACCCAGATTGAGATCGACGATGACATCGCCGGTCACTGCGGCTCCCGTCAGATCCACATTGTCGATGCTGACGTTACCGAGGTAGGTGAAGTCGCCATAGATGGTGGCGCCACCCAGGGGAATAAGAAACGACTCAATATCTTCGCCACTGACATCGATAGTCACATCACCCGGCACGAGTGGGGGGCCTGGCAAGCCGACCATCAGCGAGTATTCAAATTCGTTGACGTTGGTCAGGAACAGGTCGTCTTCAATCGTCGTGACGCCGGCATTGCTGAACACCGAATCAAAGTCCTGACCGAGATCGATGTCCACCGATCCGCGCACGATCATGGCCGCAGCTGTGTCTCCGGTCAGCGTCACCTGCTGAATACCATCCCCGGCCGTAATCGTCAGGTCGTCGCCGATTTCGTTCAGCGTGCCGGTGAAGAACACGTCACGCACGCCATCGCCCAGATTCAATTCGACATCACCGGCGTGCGGCATCTCGATCATCAGGTCCAGCTGGTTGGCCGTGTTGTCCAGCATGTTGACGATCAGGTTCGTCGGACTGACAAAAAACGTCTGGGTTCCCGCGTTGTCCGTTACGGTCCATTCTCCAGTGGAGTTTTCCACAAGCGCGTCGCCGTCGTCGATGAACTGGGTCAGTTCCAGCGTGACGCCGTTAAAAAAGCTCACAAAGGCCAGCAGCCGTTTGTCCTCCAGCTGTTCAAATTCGCCAAACTTTGTCGTGTTTCCTTTCGCACGGGACTGATTTCGATCACGCGTCAGCTTGTTGCGATCAGCATTCAACCATTTGTGGATCATCGTGTGGCCTTCAGGGATTACAGGGAATGAGGTAACGGAATCCGGCAACCGAGGGAATTGAGGGGGGATATATGGACAAGTACATGTCGCAAGCGGCACTGGCCCACCAGTGGATGGCAGACAGCAATTGCCGGATGAATCGCTGCCCGAATTCGCCACCGAACGGCACTTCAGGCCACTCTGATAATGGAAAACATGGTAATCGGGGCCCCATCAACTATCAATCCAACGCCGGATTTCCGGGGATTTTGACGGAATCGGTTGGTTCGGTAGCGATCCACGCTGCTGGTTCGTACTCGTGACATTCCTGAAATCCGGGTGTGATACCATGTGGGCCCCCCGGAAACCGTCTCGGCGCGTCCATTCGCGGATTTCCCCTCAAAACACGTTGTAAACCCGTCAGGAACCAACCATGCATTGCCAATCAGCGGTATGCCGCCAATTTTTTTGCCTGCTGACCCTTGCCTGCATTTTGCCGGGTGGCTGCATTAGCCGCGATCAGGCCGGTTCGGAAGCGCCTGCCAAACCGGCGCCGAGTCCGTCCCGCCCGCTAGCGGACTCCGCGAATAATCCCGACGTAGCGACGTCGCAGAATGCGGCCACTACCGACCCTGCCCTCCCCGGACGACCCGGCTCGCAACACGAGTTAAAGATCCTGCACTGGAACATCGAATCGGGTGGCAACTATCCATCGGTCATTGCCAGCCAGTTAAGGGATTTCGCGGAGGCGAGATATCAGCTGCTGGCCTTGTCCGAGGTCCATGAGTACCAGGTTTATGAAGACAAGTTTAATGCGCTGTCGGGCGACGGTCGCTGGCAATCCATCCTCGGCGCCAGCGGCATCAACGACCAGCGTGAGGATGATCGGCTGATGATCCTGTTTGATTCCTGGCGGCTCAAGCTGATCAGCTCGCAGGAACTGAACCGATACGCCGATTTCCGCCTCAACGACGGGCGACATCGCTCGCCGCTGGTTGCTCATTTTCGCGACCGGGAAAGCAACCAGGAGTTCTTGCTGCTGCACAATCATCTGGCGCGTGGCAATGCCGAGTTCCGTGAGGAGCAGGCCGGCGGGCTGCGTGAATTCGCCCGCAATACTTCGTTGCCTCTGATCGCCGTGGGTGATTACAACTTTGACTACGAGTTTGAATCAGGGCAGGGCAACCCGGCATTCAATGCTTTTGTGCGTGATGGCATTTGGCGATGGGTGGAACCAGAAGAACTGATCGACACCAACTGGTTCGATCCCGAACCCGATGGCATCGACAACTATCCCGGATCGATGCTGGATTTCACGTTTGTAGCCGGCCCGGCGCGGGACTGGGCGACGAACAGTCGGGTGATCGTGCGCGACGGCGATTTCCCGGACGATGAACAGACCAGCGACCACCGGCCGACAGAGGTGGTGGTGCGGTATTAGAAGCGTAGCGGAAGTCGTCAGATTTTGGCGGGTAGCCGGGAAAACGTAGCCGAAGTCGTGAGACGTTGGATGGCAGCTGGTGTAGAGGATGGATCAAATCTCGCACGAGACTTGCTACGCATGTGATCAAGCAGGACCATCACAGGTGCGGGATTCTGGAGCGACTAATCAGTTTCCGGCAGGCGATGGCCGAGTTTATCGCGTTTGGTGGAAAGATATTTCTCGTTGTGCTCGTGAATCGGTGGCAGAATTGGCACCTGATCCACGACTTCAAGATTGAAGCCGCGCAGATTGAAGGCTTCGGTTTTTTTGGGATTGTTCGTCAGCAGGCGAATGCGATGCAGTCCCAGATCCTTGAGGATCTGGATACCTACGCCATAGTCACGCATATCGGCCTTGAAGCCCAGGGCATGGTTGGCTTCGACCGTATCCATGCCCTCGTCCTGCAGGGCGTAGGCCCGAATCTTCTCCGTCAATCCGATACCGCGGCCTTCCTGGGGCAGATACACCAGCACTCCATAGCGTTCGCGAGCGATCATCTCCAGAGCCAGATGCAATTGATCGCCGCAATCGCAACGCAGCGAATCCAGCAGGTCACCGGTAAAGCAACTGGAGTGCATCCTGACCAGCGGCGGTTGCTGGTGTTCCGACGGGTCGCCCATCACCAGCGCGATGGGTTGCTGGTTCTCGTATTTTACGTCGTAGGCCAGGACCCGGAACTCGCCGTAACGCGTGGGCAATCTGGCCGCAGCGGTTTGCGAGACGAGCTTCTCGCTCATACGGCGGTACTTGATGAGGTCTTCGATGGTGATGATGCACAGTCCCTGGCGGTCGGCGATCTCAAACAACTGGTCGCGAGTCGCACGGTTACCGGTTTGATCGAGCACTTCGCACAGCACACCGGCGGGGGCCAGTCCGGCCATCCGTGCCAGATCCACGGCGGCTTCCGTGTGGCCGGCGCGACGCAGCACGCCGCCTTGCTTGGCCAGCAGCAGATGCACGTGACCGGGTCGCTGAAAGTCCTCGGGTTGGCTGGTCGGATCAGCAATGGCGCGGACACAGATGGCTCGTTCTTCAGCCGTAATCCCGGTCTTCGCCGATTCGTGATCCAGAGGCGTGAGGAAGGCCGTCGACAAGCGGCTCGTGTTCCGCTCGACCAGCGGTGAGACTTCCAGTCGCTCCGCCGTTTCCGGCAGGATGGGCATGCAAAAATCGCCGCGGCCGCTGAGGATCAGGTTGATGTTCTCGGGCGTTGCCAGTTCGGCGGCGCATATAAAGTCGCCTTCGTTTTCACGTTTTTCGTCGTCCAGCACGATGACCACGCCGCCGCGGCGGATCGATTCAACGGCCTCGGGAATGCTGGAAAATTCTTGGTTCATTTGGGTTGGCTCGGCAGGATTTGACCGGTCGACAATAATGAAAGCAGAGGAGGGCGGTACTCGATTGTCGTTTCGAGGCTCCGTTGGCTGCATTATACTCCCTTGTAGCGTTAACCGTCAGGCGTCAAATTCAGCCTAACCGAGGGTTTGATAACCGGATCAGGACGAGAGTCGTGTTGAGAATGTGCCATCTAGCTCGCTATACCATCGTGCTGGGATTGATCGTTGCGATCAGCCCGATGATTTCAGTTTGTGAAGGTCAGGGAAGCAGTGCCGGCGGAACACGCGAAGCGTACGACTTCGAAAAGTTTGGCGGCATCGAGTATTGTGCGGGCGAAGATTACTGTTTGACGCTGGATGTGTATGTCCCGGAAGGCGCGGGCCCGCATCCGGCCATCCTCGCTGTGCACGGCGGTTCCTGGCGTTCCGGCACGAAATTGCACTGGTTTCGGCATGCCCGCAAGATGGCTCGGGCCGGGTTCGTTGTGGTGGCGATCAACTACCGACATGCTCCGGCCCACAAATTCCCGGCACAAATTCACGATTGCAAGGCCGCGGTGCGGTGGATGCGGATGAACGCGGACACCTACAAGATCGATACGGAGCGGATTGGCGGCGTCGGCTATTCTGCCGGTGGTCATCTGGTGGCCTTGCTGGGCACCAGCGAACCGGGCGACGGGCTGGAAGGCAACATCTCCGAAGCCGAGAAGGGTATTAGTACCCGTTTGCAGGCCGTGGCCTGTGGCGGTGCTCCTTGCGATTTTACGTGGGTCAGCGAGGATGCCCGCACGTTGGAGTTTTGGCTGGGCGACACCAAAGGTGCCAATCCGGAAATCTACCGCCTGGCAACGCCGACCAGTTTCATTACACCGGACGATCCGCCATTTCACTTCTTTCAGGGCACCGCAGATCTGCTCGTGCCGGAAAGTTCACCGCGACGGATGCATGATTTGCTCCAACAGCATGCGGTCGACTCGGAATATCTGGCTTACGAGGGCTACGGTCACATCGGTTTGTTTTCGCATATCGACGCCATGGAACCGGTGATTGAGTTCTTTGATCGCGAACTGCGGAAGTAACCGTCATGGAACAGGCCCTGCCCCGCGAGGAATACATCGAACAGGCCTATCTGTTTGCCGCTCTCGCAGATCGTTTGGCCAAAAACGAGCCCGTGCAGGTTTTGCTGGGTCACATCAAGCAGGAACTGCTGGCCACCACCAAATTGCCGATGGCCATCGACTATCTGCTGGCCGAATTGAATCACAGCGGCAGCATGTCGGAAGCGATGCAACGCATGCCGCATTACTTTACAGCGTTCCAGAGTTATCTGATGTGGCAGGCCGAGGATGAACGCGGCCGCATGGACATGCTGATGGTGATGACTCTGCTGGAACACGAAGCCAGATTTCGTGCCGACTCCAGTCAACCCGTGCCGCTGTTTTTCTATCAGCTGGAAATTCTTTGCCGCAACCGGCTCAGCTACGACGACGGGCTGAAAGCCATGGCTGATGACCCGGTGTACGACGACACGTGGCGAACCTGGCTGCTGGATGCGCGCA
>CAMYKF010000161.1 GCA_947258905.1 uncultured Pirellulaceae bacterium
GGAAGATATGTCGCCAGATGGGCTGCGACTGGTCGTGGAATCGCAAGCGGAACCGGCGACCCGCATTCCTTCCTCGGTGGATGAGTTGTTTGTTGACAAGTCAGCGTCGGCACCGGACGCTGGCGACACGATCGCGCAAATTCATCGACCCGTACAGCCCGCCAGTTTCGAGCAACAGGAACAGCCATCCGCCACGCCATCGAGTCCGCCGGCAAGCAACGCCGCCGTCGCGGCACCGGAGCCCGCACAATCTGCCGCGCCGCCTCAGCGGACCTGGGAAGGGCAACTGTCGGCCGCTATCGGGCAACTTGAACAACAGGTGCGGGAAACGGAATCAGGAGCTGACACGCAGCAACAGGTAAGGCTTCAATTGCTACGCCTTGTCGCCGGTCAACCGCTGGAGCAGATCGCAGACATCACCGGTCAGCCTTCGGAGAAACTGTATTGGCAAAAACAACTTGAGGTCATTCAGATGTTGCTGAATGATTCGAAATTAGACTCGCCGGCCGTATCCACCACGGCTGCGTGGCGACGTAGCGCGACCCAGGCATCCCGACAGTTGAAACTGGCGCTGGATGAACTGGCCAATGTTGCCTCGTTGCAGCTGGACCATGTTGCTTACTGCTCCGAAGTTCGGGGATTTGGCCAATACAAACCCATACCCGCCCGGTTTCATGCTGGCCAGCAGGTTCTGATTTACTGCGAAGTCAACAACTACTCATTGCAGGCCACCGACGGGGCAGGGCAGGGACCGCAACAAGCTGCCCGGTTGCAGGGTCGCTACGCGATTGTCGATGGCGAGAACCGGGTGGTTTACCAGTATGAGTATCAACCGGTTGAAGATCTCGCCCAGCGGCGACGTAAGGACTTTTACATGTTCTTTCCCGTCGTGATGCCCGAACTGCCACTTGGCAACTACCGGCTGCAGCTTTCGGTCGAGGACCTGGTGGGAAACAAGGTGGCCAGCGCCGGTCACGACCTGTCCTTCCAGATTCAGGCCGCTGTGGCACATCCATCGAATCGACCACCGCAAACGGCAGCGGCTCCGCCCGCCGGTCACCCACGTTGAACCCGCGCTGGAGTGAGTTTTCGGGATGGATATCTTGTTGATCGCCGTTGCACTGGTGGGTCTGGTCTTTTTTCTGGCCATGGCCCGACACCTGTCGATGATGACGGGTTGTTTGCTGGTGGTGTTGATCGGTGTGACGTTTGGCCATCCGTTCTTCAATCTGGAATTCGGGCCCATTCCGCTGACGGTGGACCGGCTGTTGTGGGGCTGGCTGATCCTGACACTGGCCGTGCTGTGGAAACTGGAGCGTGCCGACCCCAAACCACTCAACCGCACCGACCTGGCCGTCATCGCGCTGGGGCTGGTGTTGATCGCCAGTACGTTGCTGCATGACTGGAGGTACAAGGACAATTTGCCGATGTCACGGCTGTTGTTCTTCAACCTGATTCCCATGGGTTTTTATTTCCTGGCCAAGCATTGCCGGTTGCAGCAACAACATCTGGTGGTGTTCTACGCCGTGCTGGCCGTATTTGGTTTTTATCTCGGTGTGACGGCCATCTGCGAGCAACGCGGCTGGTACGAAATGGTCTATCCGCGATTTATTCTTGATCCGCAATACCACGAGTTTCTGGGGCGGGCCCGCGGTCCGTTCCTGAACCCCGTATCGTGCGGCATCTACCTGATCACCTGCCTGGTGGCGACGCTGTGTCTGTGGCGATACGCGCGGCCGTTGACCCGCGTGTTTCTGGGCATGACGGCTTGTCTGTGCATCGTGGCCGCCGGACTGACATTAACCCGCAGCGTGTGGCTGGCCTGCGCGGTGGCCGCGGGGCTGGTAGCCTGGTTGCCGGCGCGACAACAGGTGCGCGGTGTATTTGTCGTGGTTGGCACCTTGCTGCTGGTGCTGGCCGCGGTTCAGTTCGGTGAGAAACTGAACCGGTTTCAGCGTGACAAGTATGTGTCGGAGGCCGAGATGGCCCAGTCGGCTGCCTTGCGTCCGATGCTGGCCCATGTGGCCTTCAAGATGTTTCGCGACAAGCCATTAACGGGACACGGATTTGGCCAGTACACGGCCGCCAAAAAGCCCTATCACTATTCGGAAACTGCCGACATGCCTTTACAAGAGGTTCTTGGCTACATGCAGCACAACGTGTTCCTGTCGTATGCCACCGAAACGGGGCTGGCGGGATTGTCGTTGCTCGTGTTCATTCTCGCCGCGCTGGGGTTCAAGTCATGGCAGTTGTGGGTCAGCCGCGACCTCGCCTGGCCGCAGCGGCAGCTGGGCCTGTTGGGCCTGACCTTGCTGAGCAGCTACGTCATCAACGGCATGTTCCACGATGTGTCCATCATTCCGCACATCGGAGCGTTGTTGTTTCTCGTCCTGGGCGCCGTGGAAAACGTGCACGCCTCGCAGCGTCAGCAAGTTGTCCTGCTGTTTCCCGATGCACAGGACACCCGTCGCGGCGCAGCCGCTGCCTGATTACCAGAGGTGCCATTGCTCGAAGCGGCACACATACAGTCCCAGCAGCAAATTGGTAATCGCGTGAGCCACCACCGCATCCCAGAACTTGCCGGTGCGGGCCACCAGCCACGTAATCAACGAAAACCAGGCAATGGCTGCCAGCGCCTCGCCGGGATGGGTGAGTACTCCGTACAGCGGCGCCACCAGCATCGTGCGCACGCTTAACTGGTTCAGCTGCACCTTCCACCATTCGGGCGATTGCACGTAACGCATCAAAAAGCCACGCAGGAACAACTCTTCACAGATGGGTACCATGATCACCAGGCCAAAGAAGCGGAGGGCCAGAAAGCCGGTCAGCTGCCATGCCTCCGGCAATTGGGCATACGGATTGAACTGGCTGCGTGAAAAGGTGTCACCGGCCCCCACCAGGCCCAGCAGGAATTTCTCGATCCCCGTTTCCGCCAGAACGACCCACACAAAAATCCCCACGACCCCGGCCACGATGGACCAAAACGTGAAGGAAAACGGGAACTGACCCAGGTAGATTTTCCAGAAGTAAATCAGCAGGCCCGTGGTTAGCAGAACCTTTAATCCGTACACCAGAAAGAACCAGCGAGTCTGTTGACGCCGCTCCCGCTGTACGTATTCATCCGCTTCTTCAGCGGTTTGCGAAACACCGGGGGCGGTGGTGGCCAGCACGTCATCCTGCTGGGTCGGAAAACGTGGTTCAAACAGGCTGACCAGCATGAAAGCCAGAAAGGGCAGGACATAAGGCCAGCATCCATACGTTGGTTGTTCATCCATCTCGCGTTTGATCCTGTGTCCCGGATATTGGCGACCATGCGCGGCCGCAGCGATTGCTATAATAACAGGGCAAGGCAGGTACTGAAGCAAATCCGGACGGTTCGATGGCAAATCACAACAGGACAGGCGGCGTTTTCTTGACAGGGAAATCCATGACACTGGCGGGGCTGGCCCTGTTGATTGTGTTGGGCACTGCGCCCTGGCAGACCTGCCACGCCCAGGGGGCCCTGAAAAAGAAATACGAGGCACTGCGGCAGCAAATGGTTCAAGTCGCCGTCGCCGACGCCGGGATCACCAATGAAAGAGTGCTCGATGCGCTGCGGGATACGCCACGCGAAGCCTTCGTGCCCACGCGACTGCGCGAACAGGCCTATCTCGATGCGGCGCTGCCCATCGGACACGAACAAACGATTTCGTCGCCATTCATTGTGGCCTTTATGACCGAGTCGCTGGATCCGCAGCCCACCGATCGCGTGCTGGAAATCGGTACAGGCAGCGGATACCAGGCGGCCGTGCTAAGTCCGCTGGTGCGGGATGTCTACACCATCGAGATCGTCCCGGAACTGGGCGAACAGGCTGAACGTACGTTGAAACGTCTCAAATACGATAACGTGCACGTGCGCGTGGGCGATGGATTTCTCGGCTGGCCCCAACGCGCACCATTTGACAAGATCATCGTGACCTGTTCGCCCGAAAACGTACCCGAGCCGCTCGTGGAACAACTGGCTGAAAACGGATTGATGGTGATCCCGGTAGGTGAACGTCACCAGCAAAGCATGATGTTGCTGAAAAAGGAAAACGGCGCTCTGGTGGAAACCGAACTGCGACCCACCCTGTTTGTTCCCATGACGGGCGAAGCCGAGGAAAACCGCGAAGTACTCCCCGACGCCGATGATCCAAAAATCCTCAATGGTGATTTCGAGGAAGACTTGCCGGAAAACGGATTTGTCCAGGGATGGTACTACCAACGTTCAATGGAACTAGTCGATGATGATTTGTCTCCCAGCGGCCATCGCCACGTCGAATTCTCGTCATCCCAGGCCGGCCAAAAGGCGCACTTGCTGCAGGGTTTCGCCATCAATGGAGAAACCATTGGCAGCATTATTCTTTCCGCTTCAGTTAAATGCGAAGACGTGTTGACGGGTCCCGACGCACAAGATCTTCCCGTGGTCGCGTTGACGTTTTATGACGATCACCGTCGCGAACTGGGTACCGGATTCATCGGGCCCTTCCGCGGTACCCGGGACTGGCGCAACCTCGACAACGAAATGCGAGTGCCCGAAGACACCCGTGAAGCCATCATTCGAATTGGCTTATTCGGTGCAACCGGATCGGTGTCGTTTGACAACATCATTGTTCGCCCCCGCCCACGTGGCCGCCGCTAACTGCAAAAAAACCGTTTTTTCTTCGGGTTTTTGGGGATCTTTCCGCGTGCGATTCCGCGCATGAGGGGAATCACCTGGATTGCCCAGTCGTTTTATCTATTTTTAATACCCTAGGTATCTTGAATTGCCGTAATTTGCTTATTATTCTTGTTTAGCTAACGTTTAAGGTTAGTGCATTCGGCTCAAAGTACTTTCGCCAGAGTTGTCCACCAAGGGAGACAGGATGAGAACAGGAATTTACAAAAAAGTGTCGTTGATCCTCGCTGCAGCGGCACTTATGGTCGTTTACGGGGCTGCCGAAGCCCATGCGGGCTGGGGCAGTTGGGGTTCTAGCGGCGGTAGCTGGGGCTCAAGCGGCGGTAGCAGCGGGGGTAGCTGGGGTAGTCGCGGCGGTAGCCGTGGCGGTAGTTGGGGCTCAAGCGGCGGCAGCAGCGGTGGTAGCTGGGGCAGTCGTGGCGGCAGCTGGGGTAGCAGCGGCGGCAGCAGCGGCGGAAGCTGGGGCAGCCGTGGCGGTAGCTGGGGCTCAAGCGGCGGTAGCAGCGGCGGTAGCTGGGGTTCCAGCGGCGGCAGCAGCGGCGGCAACTGGGGTCACCATCAGCATCAACACCATCAGCATCAACACCATCAGCCTTACTACGGTCAAGGTGGCTACAGTCAAGGTGGAATCGTAACCCAGGGTCTGGTGAT
>CAMYKF010000162.1 GCA_947258905.1 uncultured Pirellulaceae bacterium
ACAACCCTCCCCTCATCCCGATGGAATCGGGATTTCGACCCTCCCGGGGGGAGGGTCAGGGGCTGAGGTATTCCAGCAAATGAAAACTTGCCACTAAATATCCCGAAGAACCCAGGGAAGAAGGACGAGACTTTTTTCTGTAACACCCGATCCTCTCTCCCGCTTGTATTGGCATCCGGTAAACGCGGGCGTACAAATATTCGTCTCGATCTCCCCGGCGTTTCCGGGGCTGAACTCCCTTTCGTGTGGTCCCTTTTCATCGCTTTTGGGGAAAAGGGATTTTTTATGCCGGCGAATTTTCTCCAGCGTTAACGACCGGCTATTACCCGCCGATTTGCTTAACCATCATCCAGTGCCTGCGATGATTCACCGCGTCGCGACGATTCCAGCCAGGCCGTCAACATGATTTGGGCCGCCAGTTTGTCCAGTCGCTGCTTGCGTTTCTTTTTGGTCAATCCGGATTCCTGCAGCAATTGCTCGGCATGAGCAGTGGTAAAGCGTTCGTCAAAATAAGTTACTGGCAATCCGGTCAGCTGTTTCAGGTGCTTGCCAAACTGGCGTGCCTCATGTGACTTCTGGCTTTCATCGCCACTTAAATGAACTGGCAGCCCGACGACGAAACCGACGATGCGTTCCTCCCGGGCAAGCGTGGTGAAATACTGGTCATCCAGTCGCTCGTTGCGGCGATTGTAGTTGTCCAGCGGACTGGCAATGGCTTGGCCGGCATCGCTAACAGCGATCCCGATCCGCACAGTGCCGTAATCGATGCCGGCCACGCGGCCGGTGGAAGGAATCTCGTCGCTCAAGACTACTCGTCGTCGTTGTCGAGGGTGATGGGTTGGCGAGAGTCCGCCGATCGAAACCATCCGTGCTCAAGAAAGTTCAGGGTAGCCTGATGCACTTCCGGATTGTTCATGATAAAGCTGTGAACGAGCGGCTGTTGGTAGAAATCCCGGGCTCCCACCAGGCGGGTTTCGGCCACGGTCACGACCAGGTCGTTGTGGCCGTCAATCAACGGGTTGTTGATGGCCGCATCTTCGGCTTGTGCGCCCGCGACAATACCGAACTCGAACTCCGGTGTCGCCAGTTTGGCGGAAAACCCGGGCCAGTGCCGTGACAGTTCCTGACCACTGGCGCCCCAAAAGGTTTTGAAGATCAAATTGTTTTGCAGACGTGTGGCCAGCCGCGATCCATGATTGGGCGGAGCCAGCATCACCATGCGATGAAATCGCGAATCCTCCGCACTGTCATCGGTTCCCAGGTAATAACGAACGACGATGCTGCCCATGCTGTGCCCCAGAAAGTTGATTTCCCGGACCTCAGGCAGGTGCTGGATAATGCTGGCCAGCGCCGCGCCGTGATTGCCAATGTTGCTGCGGGTGCTGGCGTAACTGACGTTGATGATCTGCAAATCACTGTTGTCGGACAAATACTGGTTGACTGGATTCATGGCGGCGCGTGTGCGGGCCAGTCCATGCAGCACAATCAGCACCCGGCCGGTGACTGGCGGGATGTCCTGTTCGGCAGCGACCTGTTGCAGCTTGTGATGACAGGCTTCAAAGTTGCCCCAGGCCAGACGCACATTCGTCGGACTCAGTAACCGATGGTGACCGGTCATGACATGCTGCTGGATGCGGTAGCCGTGGCGATGCAGGTAGTCCGTCCAGAACTGTTTGCCGCCCAGCGTTTTGGTGGCCAGATTCCAGTTGGCCGCGGATGATGCCGGTGCCGGCGTTGCACCGTCGGTTTGCGCCGAGCTCCTTCTCTGGTTGCCCAGTCCCATAGCGAGAAAGACCGTAAGTAAAATAGCGAAAGATTTCATGGATGAATTATTGTTTTGTCCGCCCGGGCGGGCAATGTCAGAAAACGCATGCACCGGCGGTGGCCGCTCGTCGACGATGGGCCGAAAGATGCCAGCCGCCGGCCAGCCATCCTAGAGGAATTCCTCCATTCCGCGTTCCTCCAGCTGCTGGACGACTTTTTTGATCGCCGCTTCATCACTTTTATCGGCAACCAACGTCGCGTCGGGAGTGTGAATCACAATGCAATCCTGCAAGCCCAGCGCGACGACCAGATGATCGTCGGTGCTGCGTACGACCGAACCGGATGTATCGATACACAACTGACTGCCGCTGACGGAATTTCCGTTGTCATCGACGCCGCTCAGGCGTGGCACGGCCGTCCAGTTGCCTACATCATCCCAGTCAAACGGGGCCTCGATCACACAGACGTTTTCATAGTGTTCCATCACGGCGTAATCGATGGACTTGCCATTGATGGCAGTAAATTCGCGCGTGAAGACCTCGGCAAAGTCGTCGCTGCCGGCGGCATCGGTAATCGTCTTGAGGTGAGCGAACATTTCCGGTTCGAGTGATTGCAGCGCCGAGAGAATGGTGTCGACGCGCCACAGAAAAATCCCCGCATTCCAGTAGAACTCGCCCGAATCGACATAGGATTGGGCGGTTTCCAGATCGGGTTTCTCGCGAAACTTGCTGACGCGCCAACCGTTGCCCGCTGATTCGCCGCGCTGGATGTATCCAAACACGGTCGCGGGATACGTGGGCCGAATGCCAAACGTAATAATCCGCGTCGGATCTTCCTTGAGCATTTGTTCAGCTTGCTGTACCGCCTTGTGAAAGTTGTCAACTTGCTGGATGACGTGATCGGCGGGCATCACCAGCATGGTGGCATCCGCGTCCTGACGAGCGATCAAACCGGCCGCCAGCCCAATGCAGGGCGCGGTGTCGCGTTTGCACGGTTCACCAATAATCGAATCGACTGGCAGGGCCGGGAGCTGCTGTCGGGTGGCATTGACCAGTTGCTGGTTGGTGAGTATCAGAATCTGTCCATCTTCACAGAGGCCCCTTAATCGCGCCACTGTCGACTGCAGCATCGAGGCATCCCCGACCAGTGACAACAGTTGTTTGGGACGCGCCCGGCGGCTGGCAGGCCAGAAACGCGTACCTGATCCGCCGGCCATAATCGTCGCATACAGCATGTGCTTTCCCCGCAACCTTTGATGAATCGTTCTCTGTCAGTAAGAACTTACTGCAGAAACGCCGGTTTGCTAATCGGGGAGAGCCCCTCGGTGGCGGCAATCAGTCGAGATTTATCGATCGCCAGGGCAGGATCGATTTCGATGGCCACATCGTTGGCTACCTCCACATCGATGCTGGTCAGCAGACGACGAGCCTGGGCGATCATGGATTGCCGAGCCGTTTCGGCAGTCTCTGACTGCGCGGTGGCGGCATTTTTGACCGGTGAGAACGCTTCCTGCGGATCGACTTCAACGACGATCGCGTGTTGTGCCATGGGCAGCAGGTCGAAGATAAAGCGTTCGAACTTGACGGCATTTGGCTGTGCGGGTTCAGCCAGTTTGCCGGTTGTGTCAATGAATGGAACCTTCTTGTGAGCCAGGTGAAACGGTAACGCGTTGGCATGTCCTGTCATCCGGTCAAGGAAATCAACATTGAACACATGGACGGCAATGTTGCCGGCCCACAGTTTCAACGAACCATCGTCATTGGTCTGCCGGGCTACGTCGTCCGGCAAATCACTATACTCAATGATCCGCACTTGCCCGTCAATCGAAATGATGTTGCCGACCCGTTGCAGGGCATCTCGTTTCGGCACAGCCTGGGTGGTCAGTTCCGATTCGGCCAACTGGTGATAGCCGATGGTCGCCGCGTCGCAGATCTTGCACAACGGGTTGTCCACCTGGCAGTAAAACACGTTTTCGATGCCGCGGGATTTCAACTCATCCAGGCCGCCATTTTTTTGCAGCGCAGCCAGCATCCCGCCATGTCCGTCCGGGCCCAGGAACAGACGATCCTTGCCGGCCAGCAACAGTTTTCCCGTGGAGTCATCCACGGCTGGCATCGTTCCCTGGCAAAACAGTTGCACGTAATCGGCCGGATACCCGAACCAGTCGTGTTCGCGCAAGAACGATTCCGTTTCCGCATGAGTGGCCGGACTGGTCATCAGGTACAGCGGTATGGTGTTGCCGTAATGCGAATTTAGAGCGCGAAGCTTGTCGAAATGAATCTGAAACAGTGTGCGTCCCGAGACGGGCCCCAGCGGCAACATGCCTTTGGGATGGTGGAATCCCAGGCGACTGCCTTGTCCGCCTGCCACGATGATTACGGCGACCTGATTGGCTGCCAGAGCTGCCTGGCCAACTGCAATGGCCTCGTCCCGCGTGAATCGATTGTCGCTCTCGTCATGCAGCCGCAAGGCCATCGGCGGTGCGGCCTGCGCGGCCAGTTCGGACCACTGTTGCTCCGCTCCAAAATGGTTGAACAGATCGGCGATTTGTTCGAAGTCGATGGCCTCGATTTGTTCGATTAACTGTTGCAGCTGGTTGCCATCCAGTTCGTCAGCGAATTCCAGCAGGTGCTGTTGGTCGCAGGATGCCAGGCGGTCGCGGATATGTGATGTCAGGGAATAGTCGGTCATGGGGAATGTCAGGCGGCGGCTTCATGGTGATGGTCAGTGATCGAGGCGACGACTTCCAGCATTACATCGGGAACCGGCCTCGCCTGGCCCGGATCGGTCAACTTGACCTCCAGCCGCACGCCATGCGGATGGATGTCGGTGGTCTTGATGCTGGCCGCCGGGCCCTGTGCCACGCGGGCGAATACTTCGGGACACTGTGCGGGAATCGGCCAGATCGGCAAATGAACCACGCACGTTTCCGTGGGCGAACTGAAACGACAGCGCACATTGGCCACCAGTGACCAGTTGCCATCGGTGTCCTGCCACGTGGCGATATTGCGACACAGCGATTCGTCGCTGTCAAATTGCTCGCGAACCGTCGACCACGGATCGTCTTCGTCGTGGGCCAACTCGTCCTCGTCGGCTGGCTGATCGGGCAAATCCGGTTCTGGTTCTGCAGCGAATGTGGATGCCGAAATCGGAACCTGAGCGCTTTCGATCAGCGGTGGTTGCTCCGCCAGTTTGGGCAGTTCAGGAACGAGCGTCAGTCGAAAACCGGTTTGCCGAAGCAATGGTGGAAGGACGACGGTCAGGATCAGCGGCGTGGCCACAGCCAGCCCAAAGGCGAAGGAGGGCGACCAAACGACAAGGGCGGCTGACGCCAGTACCGCAAACGCGTGGCGGGCGACTTGCACGATCAAGTTGTTGCTGTACATCGTCGCGACCAGCAACATGGCACCGGTCAGTCCGGTTAACCACAGCGGGAATTCCCGGAAGCCAGGGCTGGCCAGCCCGCGTCCGATGATGGCCAGAAGGCACAGTAGCGATGCACTGGCGAGGATGGCAAGCAGTGACAGTTGGTAAACCGACAGGTTACCTTCAGTTCGTGAGTCGGATGTCGAGTTCATGAG
>CAMYKF010000163.1 GCA_947258905.1 uncultured Pirellulaceae bacterium
CGTCGGGACGGTGCCTTCCGCTGCGCTAATTCCCAGCGCCGTCGCCAGCGACACAAAACCGTCATCGCCATTGGTGCTCTGCAGCTGCCCGTTGGCCGCGACGACGGATCGCATGGGCAGGGCAAACAGCTGTGAACCCGCCCGCACAACCATCACGTGTTCGATGCCCGTCGTCAGCGGAATGGATACGCGTATGTCGGTTCCCTCGCCCGGCACCGATTCCATTTCGATGCGACCGTGCATTCGATCAATGGCAGTAGCCACGACATCCATCCCGACCCCGCGCCCCGAAACCTGGGTGGCGCTGTCGCGAGTCGAGAATCCCGGATGAAAGATCAGACGAGCCAGCTGTTTTCGTGATGGATTGCTGCCGGGTGCCAGCAAGCCGCGCTCAAAGCCCCGGCGTCGCAAGGCATCATAGTCCAGTCCCTGACCATCGTCGGATACCGTAATCACAAGTTGACTGGCGCTGGCCGTGGCTTGCAGCGTGACGGTGCCGCGGTCCGGTTTTGCACCCGCCACCCGCGTCTCGGGGGACTCGATACCGTGGCTGACCGAGTTGCGAACCAGGTGCAACAACGGTTCGAACAATCGATCCTGCACGGCCTGTTCCAATCCGCATTCTTCACCGGCGAGGACAATTTGTACCTGTTTGTTCTCCGCGCGAGCTGCATCATGGACGGCCCGCTTCAGACGCTGGAACAACCCGGCAAGCGGCAATCGCCTGAGTTGCATTAACTCCTGGCGAAATCCGCGAATAAACTGTGACAGCGCGGCGTTACCTGCCGTAATCGGTTGCAGCTTGCCCGCCAGCACGCGCGACGCTCTGGCAATATCCCGGGAGATTTCATCGATAGCGTTTCCATCCCGGCCGTCCGACGAGTGGCTGGAGGCGAGTCCCTGTTCATCGTGCAGCTGCCTCAACCTGCCGGAACACCCTACCAGCTCTCGATGGATTTCGGATACCTCTTCGACATTCATCTCGCGACGGTTGCGCAACGAAACCAGTTCGGCCATCATGTCCATCAAGCGATCCAGCTGGGCAGCACGAACCCGTACGGTTGGCTCGTTCGTCGAATGCACGGACGACGCATTGGTCGCCGGCACCGGGCCAGTATTTTCAGGCCGCGCCGAACCGGTGTCCGGTTCCAGAGATTGCATCAGATTGCGAACGGCATCGATCGCCTGCAACAGCACCGCATCGTCAAGTTCCTGATCCTTCTTGCCCAGCCATTCCTCGAACTGGTGAAGGTATCGTGCCAGTGATTCCAGTCCGGTGCTGGCCGATGCGCCCTTGAGCGTGTGCAACTCCCGGCAAAATGTCTGCCGACGTTCTTCATCGCTACCGAATCCGTCCTTGTCCAGCACCACTTTTTCCATGGACGCGAGGCAACGATACGCGTCGTCCAGAAAGGCCTCGCGCAGCTCGACATCGGTTTCCAGTGCTTCACCGTCGGACAAGTTCGAGGGCGGCACGGGCAATTCGCAAGCGTCCGCTGCGGTATCCGCAAACCATTCTTCCTGCACGGCCGGTTTGGCCGTCGGCGGTTGTTCAGTGACGTCGGCCTGGTCACCTGAGCCCAGCACCGACAGTACCAAATCGATTTGGTCGCTGGCCTGAGCGGAAAACGGTGTGTCGTCCCTTGCCGTGGACGGCAGCGCGTCCGCGTCGTCCGGCCATGCGGGCTCGTCGGCTACCAGAGCAAGCTCGCCGCGCCACTTATCCCAGGCAGACCTGCAAATCCCGCCCAGTCTGGCATCATCTTCGTCTTCGCCGCGAGCGTGCGTTTCGACAACCGACGCCTCGCGGGACACGAATTGGAAAATGTCACCGACGTCGGCGCAGCGGGTGTTGTCCTCACTCATGCATTCTGCGATTTGCAGCAAGTCAGCCAGTACACCTGCAGCCTGACCAAGTTCGCCGGCGCCCGCGTCGTCAGCTGCCGAGACAACAGCCTGTAACCGCTCATTCATCTCGTGCAACAAATCGCTGTCCAGCGATTGCTGTTCCTGCCACATCTGCGCTGCAGTGTCGAAGACGCTGGCGGATGCTGACCCGCCACGTTTTTTGTTTTGCCTGTTGCTCATGACTGGACCGCAACCTCCTGCTGCTGTAACGCGGACGACGGTAATCCGCCATGTTGATCCAGTGCGTAATCTCCGTTGACGTCGATCGGCAGTGCCGACCCGGGCGACAGCCGCTGCAGGAATTGCTGAGCCAGCTTGTCAAACGAGCGGCTGGTCCAGCGCATACCCTCGATTTCATTGCGTCCGTCCCGCACGGTTTGTGCCATCGTCTGGACATGATCCACGAATTGTTCGGCAAGTCGGAACTGCTGTTGCGAGTCACGCGCCATTTCACGGCCGTGACTGGCCGCCTGATCGGAGGACTCGACGATCTTTTCCAACAGTTGTCGGGCATTTTGCAGCCTGGTCACCGCACTTTGGATCTGGGCCTGCTCGTCATCAATCACGGAAACGGATTGCTGCGTTTCAGCCTGAATCGAGTCGATTCTTAACGAAGCGTCGCGGACCGCGGCCGCCGATTGTTCAGCCAGACTGCGAACTTCCTCGGCAACAATGGCAAAGCCGCGACCGTGCTGGCCGGCGCGTACTGATTCAATCGAAGCATTAATGGCCAGTAAATCGGTTCGCGAGGAAATCTGTCCAATCGTCTCCACGATGCCGCTGATCTCCAGCGTGTTTTCTCCCAGTGCCCGCAATCGCTTGCCGCGACTGGCGATCAGGGTTTCCACCTGGGCCAGTTCGGTCAGCAGTTCGTCGACCTGTCGCAGGCCGTTGGCGGAATCTTCGCGTGTCGAATTTGCCGTGCTGGAAAGGGCATCTGCATTCTGCAGCACGGCGTCGATTTGCTCGGAAATCTGCTCCACCAACTGAGCCGACTGGGTGACCACACCGGACTGCGTTTCAGCGTGCCGGGCAATCTGATCAGCCGCGCGGCCAATCTCGCGACCGCAAGTCGTGAACTGGCCGAATTCGCGGTTGAGTGAATCCGTAAAGCTGTTCAGTAATTTGGGCAGATGCTCCAGCGATGTGGCATCCGCTCCGTTGGCCGCGGGTTGTAGCCGCTGATCCAGCTGGGCAAACGCCTGCTGTAACTGGTCGGTAGCCTGACCAGTCGAATCTGCCAAAGCGTAAATCGATTTCAAATTGCGCGTGCCGATGGCCACGATCTCATCCAGTTCCATTAGGCCCACGGGATCAAATCCGGTCAGCGAGAATTCCCCGGAAGCTACCGAGCGAAGCTGCTTCATGACACGATTGAGTCGCAAACCGGAATGGGCCGCAAACAGGCCGCCAGCCACGACCACGACAGCCGATACCATCCAGGCCATGGCCGACGAGCCCATTCGCGAGAACATCGTCGCGACGACCAGCCCGGCTACGAAGGCCGTCAACAGATTCAAGCCCAGTAATATGTGTGTTTTCATTTTGATCTCGATTCTCTCGTTTAGACCGCAACACCCTGCATCGAATCGGTTCCCATTTCCACGCCATCCACCAGGTTGTCCCAGTAGTTACGCAACCTTCGATCCAGCAACTCATACAGCAGCTCGGCATCGATCACGGACACAAACTGGTCCTGAAAGGTCGCAGAGCCCGCAATGACCTGATCCCAATCGGCAGACGTGCCTCGAGCTGCATTGAAAGACACCTCAATGGATTCCAGCCCCAGCACCTGCTCAATCAGAACGCCCCACGCGCCTGCACCGGTGTCCAGAAACAACATCTGATTGCCGCCGGACATTTCCGAGTTGGGTGCCACAAACTCCCGCAGCAAGAACAGCGGTACAAACTCCTTGTGCAGACAGGCCAGACCGGCCAGACAATCCGGTGCAGCCGGCAAGGCGGTCCATGGCGACCACGGTTCCACGCTGCGAACCGATAAGGCTTCGATGGCGAAGCGGTGACCATGACAGTCAAAGACACAGTACTTGCCACATTGCTGTTGCTCGTTATTCATCCGACGCTCCTTCCGTTTCGCGCAGATTCGCGAGCCGCTGCTTGAGTTGATTCAATCGGGATGTGTCAGCTGCTTTTGTGGGGCCAGCCGCCGCAGCGCGTTCACGTGGGCAGACGGTCGGTCGGGTTGCCGGAGAAGTCAGGCTGATTTCCAGCGGGCGATCGCCCAGCAACAAGCTGATAGCCGACAGTTCTTCCGAGATTTCCGTAACGAACTCGTCCATTTGGCTAGCCAGCTGATCAGCAACTTTGCGCTGCTCATCCTTCTGCATGGCCGCGCGCGCAGACGCCGCGCGCGCAGACGCGTTGGGTTCGTTGTTTTGGCTCATGACTGCTCCCGACCCGTGTTAGGCCGAACGGGAAAAGTTATCTTCGATTGCCAACAAAAGCGGTTCCGCCTGAACCGGTTTGTTGAGATAGGCGCCATATTCCTGACCCAGCAACTCCAGCGCACGTGACCTGACACAAGTCAGGAATACAATGGGCAACTCACTCCACGGTGCACCCATTTGCTTGAGTTGTTCGCAAACCGCATAACCGTCGAGTTGCGGCATGACGACATCCAGAATTGCCAGGTCCGGCCGGTGTTCACGCGTCAGCGCTATGGCTTCCACACCATCGGTGGCAGTTACCACCGCGTAGCCTTTCTCCTCGAGGATTCGTTTAACCATGGTTCTCACGGTACTGCTGTCGTCAGCGACCAGGATCGTCATTTTCGACATTTGACACCTCGCAATCAGACTTCGGTGTGGGCGAACATCATCGCTTGTTCCTTGCGGAGCCAACGACGATGCGTGGGCACCCAAAGGTGCGTGGGCACCCAAAGGCAACTTTAGGACAGTTGTTTAACCGAGGTCGGGCAAAAAATGCCGGAATTCAGCGATCCCGGTTCGTTGCATTTTGGAAGCATGTCAATGGCTTTCAAAAAACCGCGTGCCGACCGACTGACAACGTTTCGGCGAGTCAAAAATACATCATTGTTGATTCTCATCACTTCGATCGCTTCGCTTGTCCGCGCCGCCTCCGTCGACCGCGCCGCACAACTTGCAAAACCCTGCTTGCCGACGCGTTTTTCAGCCAGGAAATAGCCTTGTCGCAGGGAATGTAATGTATATATTACATCAAGTACGCTAGACATTACTTTTTGTGTGCTGAATCCTACATAAAGTACGCTTAAGCGCACCTAAGGAGGATCCATTCGTGAGCTTTCATGAAAAGAGTGCCTGGATTTGCCTGCTCTGCATCACGGCGGTGTATGTGCCGTATTTCTGGCTGGTATTTGCCGTCCCGCATGTCGCCGTGTCGCTGGTGGCATTCATCGGTGCCACTCTGGTGCTGGTGGTATTAATGAGCGTGT
>CAMYKF010000164.1 GCA_947258905.1 uncultured Pirellulaceae bacterium
TGCGCGCCATCGCCGATGACAATGAACTGAGCGAAATGGAAATGAGCCAATTCAGCTTTGACCTGTTCAGCGGCAATCCGGATTTCGCCCAAATCAAGGACCAGCTGAAAAAGGAACTCATTATTCAGCAAATGTACAGCCCGCGGGGGTTCAGCCTGGCCACCGCCGGTATTCCCCGAGCGCCCAGCGTGACCGAAGCGTGGCAGGATTTCAACAAGTTGACGCGTCGCATCGATTGCGAAGTGCTGGAATTCCCGGTCGAAAACTATGTTGACCAGGTCACCGACGAACCTTCCCTGACCAAATTGCGGGAAATTTTTGCCGAAGGGGAATACGAATTCCCCGATACGACCAATCGCGAACCGGGATTCAAAAAGCCCAGGCAGCTGGCCGCCTCCATGTTGACTGCCAACTATCAGGACTTTGTCGACCGGGCCAAACAGAAAATCACGCCGGAACAAATCAAGGCCGAATACGACCGGCTCGTTGAGTTGGAAAGCTTCCTTGTCATGGAGCCGGTGCCTGCGGAATCCGGCGACGATTCGACCGGTGGCGAGGACGCGCCACCCGAATTCGACTTGCAGGGCGACGACGTAACGCCGGAATCCGGTGAGGGAGACGGTGATATGGAATCGTCGACCACAGAAGATGACGGTACGGCACCCGAGGCTGGCGAGGAGGAGTCAGGCGACGAGCCCAAGTCTTCAGATGAAGGTGGTTCCGGGGAAGGTGACGATGGTGACGATGGCTTGATGCCCGTTTCCACTCATGCCGCGTGGGTTTCCACAACGCTGCAAGAAGACCCTGACCGGGAACCCGGGAGCGAGGAAACCCCTGAATCATCAGCCGCGGAAACGGCGACGCAGGAAACCCGGGAACAACCCCAGCCTGGAACGGAACAGGAATCAGGGGAACCCGAGCAGGAAACGGGCCAGCAACCCGCTGAAACGGAAATGCAGAGCGAACAGCAGCCCCCGGCGACACAGCCGATGGGACCCGAGCCGGCTCCTGGCGATCCTGGTTTCTCTCCATTAAGCTTGCCGGGATTCCAGCCCGGTATGGGCGGACAACAGCCGGAAATGCGCCCGCGTCCTCTGGACAAAAACCTGGAGGAGATCATTAGGACCATGCTGGCCCGTGAGCCCGCCATTTTGGCTATGGATTCGGCTATCGGCGAGGCGGCGGCCGATATCGGCGATTACGGAACTGACCTCAGTCTGTACGAATCGACGAAGGAAGGGCCTGTGCAGGAACGTGAACCCCAGCCGGAACCACTCGATCTGCACATTCTGGCCGATAAGTACAAGCTGAACCTGCTGGAAACCGGTTTACTCAACAGCCTAAAACTCAGCGAGCACCCGCTCGGAAAGACCAATATCTCGATTGACGATCAAGACATTTTTGGTCGCCCCGTCGAACGCAGTTTTCCGGTCATGAATGTGCTGTTTGGCAACTACTACCGGTATTCGACATGGGCGCCTGAATCGTTCAAGGAATACCAGGCGGAGAACCAGCACATCGTTTTCATTACCGATAAATCGGATCCTGCCGTGCAGACGTTTGATGAAGCCAAGGACGAAGTCGTCGAGTACTGGCGCTATCAGGAGGCAGTCAAACTGGCGAAGGCAGCGGCCGGGAAAGTCGCGGACGGAATCGGTGCATCGGGTGAAGCCCTGGTGGACAAATACCCCGCCGACGCAAAATCGACTGGTGAATTCACATGGCACACTCGCGAACGGCTGTATCCATTGCTGGTCGATTCCATCGAGCCGGGCAAGGAGTTTATGGAGACCGCGTTCGGCCTGGACATGGGCCAGTCCGGCGTGGCCGAGGATGTCTATCGCAAAAACGTGTATGTGATCCGCAAGGTTGCCGAAGACGATCGCCCGGAAGAGGAAATCCAGGGGCTGTTCTTCGAATCGCTGGGTGCTGATCCGCAAATGACGGGCGGCCTGCGCCGGCTGTACAACGAAGACACAGGCATATTAATCGACGGCTGGTTCGCCCAACTCGAAGACGAGATGGACGTCAAATGGCTGGCTCACTAGTTTCAAATTAATACCGCCTCGTTAGCTTCAAGTGGCAGGCAACGCCGTGTGCCGTCCGCGATTGAGATCCACGATGGACGGCGGTCAGGGCCGTGTGCCGTCCGCCCGAGCCGCTATCCTACCCCTCCGACCTGATGCGCTTCAAAATCACCGCACCCAGCGGCGGGACTTGCAGTGTCAAACTGTGCGCGAACCCGTCGCTTTCCACGGAACTCGTCTCCAGCGGATTCCCGGTTTTGACGTCCGATCCGCCGAATCGCTTCCAGTCGGAATTCAGCAACTCCTGATAACGACCTGCCTCCGGCACGCCGATACGATAATCGGCTTGCACGGCCGGAGTGCCATTGCAGATCACCACCACGGTGTCGTCGGCGCTGGTGCCCTTGCGCAGATAGGACAGCACACTGTTCCGGTGGTCGTGGCAGTTGATCCACTGGAATCCGGCACTGTCGCAATCGAGTTCATACATGGCGGGCTCGGTCTCGAACAGTCCGTTAAGCGCCGTGACCAGACGCTGTACGCCGCGATGGGCATCTTGTTCCAGCAAATCCCATTGCAGTTCCTGCTCCCAGTTCCATTCAAGCCACTGACCGAATTCACTGCCCATGAACAGAAGTTTCTTGCCGGGATGAGTCCACATGTAGGTATAAAGCAGTCGCAACGTGGCAAATTTTTGCCACTTGTCTCCCGGCATCTGGTCGATCATGGACCCCTTGCCGTGCACCACCTCGTCGTGTGAAAAAGGCAGGACGAAATTTTCCGACCACGCGTACATCAGACTGAACGTGATTTCGTCGTGATGGTACTTGCGATGCATCGGCTCGTTCCGCATGTACCGCAGTGTGTCATTCATCCAGCCCATGTTCCATTTCAGGTTGAACCCAAGTCCATCGTGGTCGGTTGGCCGGGTGACGCCAGACCAGGCTGTTGATTCCTCGGCGATTGTGAGGACGCCCGGAAAATCGGCGTGCACGCGTTCGTTGAACTGTTTGAGAAACTCGATCGCTTCCAGATTCTCGCGGCCACCGTATTTGTTGGGAATCCACTGACCATCCTCGCGGCTGTAATCGAGGTACAGCATTGACGCGACCGCATCGACTCGCAGGCCGTCCACATGGTACTTGTCAAACCAGAAACGCGCGTTGGCGATCAGGAAATTGCGGACCTGGTTGCGGCCGTAATTGAATATCAGGGTGCCCCAATCGGGATGGGCTCCCTGTCGCGGATCCTCATGTTCGTACAGGCACGTGCCGTCGAATCGCGCCAATCCGTGAGCGTCACGGGGAAAATGCGCGGGTACCCAGTCAATAATCACGCCCAGGTTGTGACGGTGGCAATAGTCCACAAAGTACATAAAGTCGTCTGGCGTGCCGTGTCGGCTGGTGACCGCATAATAGCCCGTGGTCTGGTAGCCCCAGCTGCCCGTGTAGGGATGCTCGGATACCGGTAACAGTTCCAGATGGGTGAAGCCGGTTTCCAGGCAGTACTCGACCAGTTGATGCGCCAGATCGCGATAATTGAGCCAGCCGTTTTCCGTCTCCTTGCAATGTCGCCAACTGCCAAGGTGGACTTCATAGGCGGCCAGCGGCCTGGTCAGCACGTCGGTGTCGCGTCGCCGATCCAGCCACGCCTGATCTGACCACGCAAACTGTCCGAGGTCCGTAACGATTGAAGCGCTTTGGGGCGGCACTTCCGCAGCAAAACCGAATGGATCGGTCTTCATGACCTGGTTGCCTGCCTGATCGGTGACAAGAAACTTGTACAGTGTTCCGGCACCGATCCCCGGTATAAACGACTCCCAGATTCCGCAGTATTCCAGCTTTCTGAGCGGATGTTTTTGGGGATCCCAGTCGTTGAAATCACCAACGACCGACACCTTGTCGGCATACGGTGCCCACACTGCGAAGTTGGTACCCGCCTGGCCGTTCACTTCACGCAGTTGGGCCCCGAACAGGTCGTACAGATGGTCGTGCAGCCCTTCGCCATACAGGTGCAGGTCGAAATCTGAAAACAGCGATTGACCAGAGTCGGTTTTCATGGAGCCGGTAATCGCGGGAGGCCGTGCGGGAGGAGCGTTGAGAAAATCTGGTTGAGACAACTAAATGAATTCTTGTCGTTGATGAGATTCGCGGCAAGGAGTCATCAGACGGGACCGGCACGCCTCACATAGCCAGGAATGAACGGTCGGCCCGAATGATGTCGCCCCGGTTGGGTAAAACCCGGCTGCCCGGGTGAATAATGCACCTTACATGCAGTTGGCTGCCAGTGACTCCATCGTAACACGACCGTGAGCGCGACGTGCCGCATGGATCAGCCCGTCGAACACTTTCAGACCCGAGCGACTGGCACGGGAAATACCTGCCAGGGGCCGGGATTCGGCTCCAGCCGCACGCTTGATCTCGGGAATCGGCTCGGCATCGGACACGAATCGCCACGCCCGGCATTGCACAGTATGAAATTGCAAGGCCCGGTCCAGGCGACGCCACAATGCATCGTGTTTGATGGCATGCAGTTCCCCGAATCGCTCCCACATCCAGTTCATTTCACGCCACGTATCCAGATCGCGGCGAATCCCGCGAATGACGTACTGGCTGCCGGTGACCAGCGTGACACGCGATGGCTGCCCAAGTGCTTCGAATCCGCGAATTGCAGCTAACAACTGTAACCGCTCCCCGGTGACATCGGGCTCGTTGTCCGAGACTTCAAGGTATTCCGAACCATCGACTTGCTGCAGCACGAATCTCCAGAATCCACCTTCCCGGGATTCGTCTGTACAACTTTGAGTCTCTGCCAACAACAAAAAGTGGGGAGCGGTAGCAACCATGTTGGGCCCTTGACCTGAGGGTATGGGGAGTTCGATTCGCGGCAGCTTTGTTGGCCGCTAACCCAATTGCCCATCGGTCTGCATCCGACCCTGTCGGTGGGCAATCGGTCTGTTCCCTGCATCGGCAAACTTGACCAGACAGCTAAATATTTCCCCGCTTGTGGAAGCGGAAATTTTTGCCAGGGGCCAGCGCAAAACATATGGCCAGCACGTTCGGAACAGTCACACAGGTCAGGAGTCAGAAGAAACCCGGGCCATCACAACCTGGGCTATCGCATTTAATCGATTCGATTTAGCGCATTCAGCTGGGCAAATTCGTCATGCAGCCAGGCCAGTTCCGCAACGATCGAATCGACCATCGATCCGCTACGCACCGATTCGGGCGCAACTTCCCATGCATAGGTCTCAACTTCGAACTGGGTCCGGTAATCAGCTTTGATCAGCCATTGCAGGCATTCATGA
>CAMYKF010000165.1 GCA_947258905.1 uncultured Pirellulaceae bacterium
CCAGGGTCTCGTCACACATCCAGACGCTGATCAACAACAAACAAACCAGGCAAAAGCCGGTACGAACGATCCTGCTCATTTCTTCATCTCTTATAAATGTCTTGAATTGATCAGCTATTTTCGTTGCACAATGACTTCGTCAAGGCTTGGTAACAGTTCGCCATTCAGCACACGATTCACTTTGCGCCACGAGTAACTGCCATCTTCCAGCGGCTCAAAAATGCTGGTGTAAGAACCCTGACTGCCGTCCACCAGTGTTGCGACTGATTGCACGACCCAGCGATCCTGTTCCTCGCTCTTTGTCCAAGTTCCGGAGACGAAACTGCCGTCGGTATCAAACAGCCAACTGCGAATCTGGTTGTTGACTGGATCCCAGCCAATGATTTGCAGACCGGCCGATTCAATATCGTCACCGGTCACCTTGAAGGTACGGCTGATATAGTTCTGGTTGCGTGTCCATTGGCAGTTGACATCGATCGACATGCTTTCAGTTTCGTCGACCCATTCGCCGATCATCCACTCCAGCGGAAGCAGTTTGTCACTGTTGGAAATCTGAACAACAATTTCATCCTCGGTTACCCGATCGATCAGCCACTTGCCGTCGATCTTGATGAACACCACGCTATAAGCAGTTTCAACCACGTCGTCCTCGGCATATGAGACAACGGCGATGCCTCGCTCCAGAGCAACATTGGGAGAAATGAATTCGATGGATTGAGTCGAAACGGCGAGACCGGGAACACTCTCCTGACTAAACATTTCTGTAAATTCAGCGACCATGGCATCGCGACCGACAACCTGGTCTCCCGTCGCTCGGCTAATGTAGACTCCTTCGGGTGCCCAGTGTGCTGCCAGCGTCTCGGCATCGCGACCGTTAAAGGCCACCACGTAGGATTGAATCGCAGCCTGGATTTCGGCTGTGGCGGCTGCTTGCGCATCGTTTTCACTGGCAGCTTCCTGCGCACTGGCAGCTTCCTGGGTGCCGGGTTCCTGGGCCACAATGGCCAGCTGACATCCGCACAGCCAGACGAAAAACAAAATTGGAATGGACCTGAAGGGCATCGCGGTTGCTCCTGTTGAACTTCAAAAATCAATGAGGCATTCTAAACACAACCAGGTTCCAGGGCACAAATCACAATCGACAATTTGTATCGCAATTCACGACGGGGATAACACGAGGGCGACAGAGTGGTCGATTACGGGAAATTCGGGATCATCCGCCGAATCCGCTGTAGCGTTTGATTCCACGACTCCACAGGAAGCGTGACAGCACGACAAAGAACACGACCCAGCCGATTTGCACCAGAATGCCCCAGTAAAGATCAGGTCCGGAGATCTTCCCCAGGAAAACGGCTGCCGGGAAATAGGCCAGGTACTGGAAGGGCAGGGCGTTGACCAGAATCTGGAAGTTAAACGGCTCGCTGGGCAACCACGTCAGCGGAAACATGTGACCCGACAAAAAGAAGTTCAGCAGCATGTAAATAAACGTCAGTGAGCCGACTTCCAGATACCAAAATGAAATCAATCCCATGCAGGTTTCCAGAAAGAAACCCAGCAGGAAACTCAAAATCAGCGACAGCAGGTACAACGCGAACACGTGCGGCTGGGGAATGCCATTGGTAAAGCAGTCGCGAAACAGGAAAAACCAGAAGGCAAACGGCAAAAACGCGATCACGTAGTACACCAGCTTGTGTGCCACCCGCTGCAGCAACAGGAATCCGATCATATCGACCGGCTGAATCAGGAATTTCTTGATCTCACCGTCCCGCACGCTGCGGGCAATGCCGGTGGTCAGTCCTGGCATGCTGGAAAAGGCCCGGGTTACCGTGACCAACAATAGATAGGCGATCAGGTCGTAAAACGTAAAACCGCCGATCGTGCCCGCCAGGCGATCCGGATGGTCGGTGGGTTGTTGCATCGTGTCGTAGATGGCCCAGAACAAGAACACCTGCGTGGCAAAGGGCAGGAATCGCATGAGGATGCCCAGCATGAAATCGCCGCGGTAGACCATCCGCTCTTCCAGCGAAATGCGAAAAAAGGTCCACCAGGTTGTCAGCCGGTCCCACATACGATCACTTCACTCCGGCAGGTCGTTCGCTACCGTTGGCGGGATTGTCCTGTGCTGCCTGGGCAAAGACTTCGGCAATGATTTCTTCCAGCGGCGGGTCTTCCACGACCACATCGATGACTTGCCGCTCGGCCAGCACCCGTGACAACACCGAGGGAACTTCGCCACGCTCCACCCGGTAACTAATATTGGGCTCCTGCAATTTTTCCACGGGCGCGATGCGATCCAGTCCGTCAAAGGACTGGCCCTCGGCCAGGTGCAACCTCACCAGCTTGTGCGTGCTGAAACGATCCAGAATCCCGCTCAGCGATCCGTTGTAGTGAATCGTGCCGTTGGCAATGATCACCACGCGTTCGCACAGTGCTTCGATGTCCTGCATGTAATGGCTGGTCAGCAGGATGGTGATCTTGCGTTCCTGCTGGTAGTGCTTGAGGAATTGCTGGATGTTGTGCTGGGCCACGACGTCCAGCCCGATGGTTGGTTCGTCCAGGAACAACACACGGGGTGAGTGCAACAGCGCCGCAATTAACTCCATCTTCATGCGTTCGCCCAGGGATAGTTCGCGAACGGGCTGGTTCAACAAACGCCGCACATCAAGCAGTTCGGTCAGTTCGTCCTGCGTGGCCTGAAACTGGTCGGCGGGAATCCCGTAGATGTGCTGGTGCAATCGAAAGGACTCTTGCGCCGGCAGGTCCCACCACAACTGGTTCTTTTGACCCATCACCAGAGCGAATTGTCGACGGTACTCGTTTTCACGTTTCCACGGCACGAACCCCATCACGGTGGCCGATCCGGAAGTGGGATTGATCACACCTGACAGCAGTTTCAGCGTAGTGGTTTTGCCGGCACCGTTGGGGCCCAGAAAAGCCACGAATTCACCTTCGTCGACTTCCAGATCAACGTCCTTCACGGCCACGATGTCGCGATACTCGCGCTGAAACAGACCGCGAACCGATTGCCACAAGCCTTCCTTTTTTTGATAGACCTGATACGTCTTGCACAGGTCCCTGATCTCGATGATAGGCATGATGGCCCGATTATAGGTGGGCTCGCCCGCACGGACAGGGCATGCCAGGGCACGTCGCTTCATCGGTCAGACGGCGTTATCATATCGGCAACGTCTTCGTCGTTGGTTGGAGGTCGCAAGCCATGGAAAAACTCTCCAAGCTGAGAATTGGGATCGGGCACGATACGCATCGTTTGCAACCTGGAGGGCCGCTGCGACTGGGGGGTATCTCGATCTCTCATGACCAGGAGCTGATCGGCCATTCGGATGCCGATGTGCTGTTGCACGCTGTGACCGATGCATTGCTCGGCGCTGCCGGCATGGGCGACATCGGAGAGCTGTTTCCGGACTACGACGAGACGAACAGGGATCGCGATTCAGTGGAAATGCTGACGATTGCCTGCGTCAAGCTGGCCGAAGACGGGTACTCAATTATCAATATCGACTGCACCGTGTTTGCCCAGGCACCGAAACTTACGCCGCACAAAAAGGCCATCCGCGAACGACTGGCCGAAACCCTCGGTATTGAACCGGATTGCGTCGGCATCAAGGCCAAGACCGGTGAAGGTGTGGGATCGGTGGGAGAAGGAAAGTCGATGGAAGCGCAGTGCGTGGTACTGCTGGTGAAACCCTGAATTCCAGGAAGTCACGGATGGCTGGGAAAACGGATTTGAATACCCCCCGGAAAATTGTGTTTGTTAGCGACAGGGCGCATGCCCTCCGGTTCGTCGCACAAGATCCAATACCGGAGGGCTCGCGCCCTGCCGCTACTGTTCCCGGACACCCTCGGACGGGCCAACCGTGGCACTCAAATCACGGCTCACTCTGTCAAAAATATATTTTCGGAAGGCAATCGTTGCTGTGAACAAGGACGTGGGCCACAACGAAGAGCAACAGCCGGTGCGTGTTTTGGGAATCGACCCAGGACTCCGGGTTACCGGCTACGGCGTTATCGAATTTGACGGCATTGACCACCTGACACTGATCGAAGGCGGAATGTTGCGCGGTGGACCTTCGGATCAGGAGATCGGCAAGCGACTGGTTTCACTGCGCGACGGTCTGGCCGACGTGCTGCAGTCACTGAAGCCGCACGTGGTGGCCATGGAAGAACTGTACTCGCATTACGAACGGCCAAAAACGGCGATACTCATGGGACACGCTCGAGGCGTGTTGTGCATGACGGCCGCCGCTGCCGGACGCCCGGTCCATCATTACGCAGCCACGCAAATCAAACGGGTCTTGACCGGCAATGGCCGCGCCCCAAAATCGCAAATGCAATCCGCCATCACACGGCTGCTAAACCTCGAGCAAGTCCCGGAACCCGCTGACGTGGCCGATGCATTGGCGATAGCCGTGTGCCATTGTTATTTGACCGAACGGTCGGCCACTGCGGTCGGCAGCCCTGACACCCCGCAACCCGGATCAACACCATGATTACGAAAATACACGGCAAGCTGCTGCGAATGGCTAACGAGTTCTGCGTGCTGGAGGTGCCGCCCTTCGAGTACCAGGTGCTGATCACCGACTACACGCGTCGCCAGCTGCAACTGCAGGTCGGCCAGCCGGTCAGTCTGCACACGTTGCACTACATGGATGGCAATGTGGCGCAGGGAGGCAAGCTGACGCCGCGGCTGGTGGGCTTTGCCAGCGAGATCGAACGCGAGTTCTTCGAGATGTTTTGCTCGGTCGATGGTGTGGGCGTGAAGAAGGCACTACGCGCCATGGTACGTCCGGTGCCCGACGTGGCTCGGGCCATCGAACAGCAGGATGTAAAGAGCCTGACCACGATGCCGGGCATCGGCGCGGCGACGAGCGAAAGAATCGTGGCCAAGCTGCGTCGCAAGATGGCCAAGTTCGCGCTGATGCTGCCGCAGGACGGCAGTAAGGAAAGTGAAATCGAGCGCGATATCGTCGATGAGGTATATCAAATTCTTTTGTCATTGGGATACAACGAGGCCGAAGGGCGGCAGATGCTGGAGCGGGTTCTGCAGAGCAAAAAGAAGTACAAGGACGTCGACGCTTTGCTACAAGCGGTGTGGGAAAAGCAAGCCAGTTAGCGGGCAATCCGTAGCGGCGGCTTCCAGCGCTTCCAGCCGCCGAGGCGACGGCACTTTTCTCGAGACGACAGCTACCGTTGCGCTCGGCATCGTCTTGTTTGGAGGGTTCTTCGGGATATTTAGTGGCAAATTCTCGTGACCCTCCCGCCGGGAGGGTCGCCAATCCCGACCTGACGGGATGGCGGGGAGGGCCACTCTCATA
>CAMYKF010000166.1 GCA_947258905.1 uncultured Pirellulaceae bacterium
TACCGTTTCCGGCGAGGTTTTGGAGCATCGGGATAGTAATCCGGTATTTTTGGGTCCAGTCTTGTAACAAACTTCGGGTTTCTGGATTCATTGAGTCATTGGCTTCGAAAATGACGCTGTGGAATTTCCCGGTGACAGGATATCCTTCCGCAACCCATTGTTGATATTCAGCCAATGGCATTTCTACCGGGTCATCGCCATCGGGTGACCAACGCAACTGGTAACGCCACGCATCGTAATTCCAGTTGGAAACCAGCAGGTCGCCGGTGGTGGTGAATTTCGGCGGGTTCAGCACGAACAGGCGGGCGTATCCCGGCAGTTCATCAGCGGTTTTTGTCTGCAGATATTCGTGAAAAGCGAGTCCGCGACCAAACAGAACCACCTGGATAAAAGGTTGTTCTGTTTCCAAAACAAACTGTTCAATCTGGTGCAGAATCCAGAGGTAATCGTCAGGATGCACCTCATCCAGCGAATCAATGACATAAAACGCGGCCGATTTCGCCTTGAGATATTCGATCAGGCAACGCGTGTCTTTCTGTTCATGTTTAAGTCCCAAAAGATGACTCAAAACCGTATTGCCGCAATACAAGTCCGGTTTTTCCTCGACCAATCCGCGCTGTTGCCAATGCTCGTAAAGGTCTTTGATATCGAACTTGAAAACATCCCCTGCGGCATATGATTTCTTGAAGACGCGACTCTTGATAAACGTTTTGCCAATCCCGGCGGCGCCCGACACCAGTGTCATGGAACGATAAGGCCGGATCGACGCGGTCTCGAAAACTTGCCGGGAATGGTCCAGGTGTTCGCTCAACTGACGATTCGCTTCGCGATAATAGGCAGGCAAGTCTTTTTGTTTGTGGCGACCCGCGATCAGGCATTCAGGCAAAACCCGTCGCTCGATTTCCAGCAAACGCGAGGTGTCTACCCAATCGTCGGTGCCAGCCAACTCGTCAGAACCATTGCTCCCGCCAGATTTGCAAGCCTGCCAGGCCACAGCTGCCAGCAGCAGCGCGACATAACTCGTGTGCTGTCGAAGTGGCCAATGCATATTTGAATGCCCGCGAATAGTATCGTCTGATGATCAACGAGCATTAGTTTCACAATTTCCAATTGCGTGCCAATGTCCCCGGTCAACAAAATAGCGAAATTGACAATATATTCACAATCAAGCCACTCCAGCTTGCGTTTTCGCAAACGGTGCGCCCAGGCTGAACGTTTTGAACATCGAAATGCCAACGATAGTTCCCTGTACAACGCCAACTTGTCCAGCCGTCAGCTGCGCACGTATTGTCCGCTGGACGATGCCTGTCAGAACCTGATGAAAGCCAGCGTCAACGAGATGGGTTTGTCGGCTCGCGCCCACGACAAGATCTTGCGCGTTGCCCGTACCATCGCCGACCTCGACGCCAGCGACGAAATCCGGCATGCGCATTTGTCCGAGGCCATCAACTACCGCATCCTCGATCGCAATCTGTGGCATTAAAAAGTAGCAGGCACACTCCGTGTGCCGTCCGCAGGGTGCCACTGGCTCTGCCAGTGCGACTTCTGACGGGCCATCTTTGTGACCTTGCAGGGTCGATTCAACCTTGGCGTTAAGGAGACGTTCACTGGCGTAGCCAGCGGCACCCGGCGACTTCTGCGTCCCCCTTCGCTGCCCCGGTGACGCCGGTGCGGTGGCTCAATCCTGTTTACTTCGTACTTGATAGTTGCGACGACTCTTGTCGTATTCAAGTTCGATCAAGCCCTGGGCGGCGATGTCCTTGAGTAATTGTGAGAAACTGGTGTAGCCGTAGTAACCTTCGTTGAATCCGGGATACACGCGGCGCACTGCCTGCTTCAGCGCCGATCCCCAGACATCGTCGTAGTCCTGCTCAAAGGATTGCAGCACTTCCAGCAGCTGACCAATCGCTTCCTGCTTTTTGTCTTCTTTTGGCTTGCCTTTTTTCGGTGTGCGGCGACGCTGCGTTGCCGCCCGAACCAGGTCATCGTAGTAAATGAACTCATCGCAATTGGCGATGAGCAGGTCGGACGTGGAACTCTTCACGCCGCAGCCGATGACGCGCTTGTCGTTCTCCTTGAGCTTGGAAACGAGCGGCGAAAAATCACTGTCGCCGGAAATCAGGGCGAAGGCATCAATGTGCTGCTTCGAATAACAGAGATCGAGTGCATCCACAACCATTCGAATGTCGGCACTGTTCTTGCCGCTCATCTTGCTCTGCGGAATATCGATCAGCTCGATTCCCTGGCCGTGAAACTCCCGCACGTCGTCGGCATAGTTGCGCCAATCACAGTAGGCCCGCTTGAAAACGATTCTGCCTTTTTCCAACAGCCGTTTCAGGACCAACCGAATCTCAAAGTTGCCCGACTTCATGTGCCGGACGCCGATCGCAAGATTTTCAAAATCCACGAATACAGCGATCAGTGGTTCCGTCGACATAATTGACCTGGCTCGCCTGGAAAGGATGATTGGGAAGGGAAAAGTTGCTCAGCGACATCAGTTGGGATCTTTCGGTCCCCATTGATATCGGCCATTAATTACAGAAAACCGCGACATCGCCCGGGCATCTCGCAGGAGTGAATCGTTCGGCAGACCGATCGCTCAGGCAGGTAGCTGATTCTAGCGTTCACAATGTTGCTACGCAAAACTCGCAATCCTCGCAAAAAGCGTTGCAAATAATTCCTGAACCAGTGATTGGAATTTCTCGCCAGTCAGCCGGTTCGCTGGCCGCGTCAGACGATGTTTTTCGTCATAGAGTTACGACCTTCAAGACTTGCGGAACAGGCTAATCGATTCGACGTCGTGGTAAGCCAGTAACATGGCACCTGAAGCAGCACAGCGGTCGAAAATCTCGTGAGTCAATTCGGCGTCGTTCGGCCAGGGATAGGCGAAAATGAGGTCGAAGTCGTTGACCGCGTAATCCATTTCGTCGTAGGCACAATCTGGATCGGTATGCAAAGCCAATTCACCGTCATAAGTGACAAACGCGTCGTAAACCAGGTCTTCCACTCCCTCAGGAATGAAACTTCCATTGACCAGCTCGACCGAAATATCGAGTTCTTCGGCGATCCCTTCCGCGACCGCGCACAAGTTGCTGTCGTACTCGATTCCGTAGGACTCATAGCCGATCATTGCCGCCAGCGATGCGACCACATTGATGCCGCTTCCCCATTCACAAAACCTCTCGCCAGTGAGCATCCGGGAATCGAATAACGCTTTCAGGCACCGATAGATAGCCCGGTAATCGCTCGGCACAAATCCTTGAAAAGTCTTTGACGTGTCGACCCTGTTTTGCTCAACCAGGTCATCGACGGTTCGAAGAAACTCAACGATCTCGTTCGGAGTCGTAACTGATTTGTAGTCGAAATCGACGCAATTCAAAGTCATGCGGGCAATGCGAAAGGAAAAACTCGGTTAACTCCGGCGTGGTCACCAGCACATGTTAGCGTGCTGGCGGGCATCAACCCAGCGGTGATCGTCAGGTTCTTCGGTTGCAGGAAGCGTTGCCAGCGGTGCCCGTCCAGCGTTGCCGGTTGGCTCTCTCATGTCAGACTGGCCAATTTGTACAGCAAATACATTTCCCCGGAATGCCTGGCTTCATCGTGCAAGCCATGAATAATTCGGCTGGCCACCGAGGCTGGCCCGCGAGTCGCATCGGCGGGTGCGGTGAGGGGTCATTCGCTTTAGGTAACGTTGAGCTCGGGTCGAGTCACCATCCGCGAAACATGCGCGCCTACCCCAGAGGGGTCGTCAGTACTGGCGGAGCCGGAGCTGGGGCTCGAGCATTTTGTCGGCAATGAAATGGGCATTGAGTAGGGGTTTGAGTAGGGGTTTGAGTAGGGGTTTGAGTAGGGGTTTGAGTAGGGGTTTGAGTAGGGGTTTGAGTAGGGGTTTTCGTGAATCTTCAAAATTCGCTGCGGGGAATGGCCGAGTCCGGCAGTTATTAACAGGGACCACGCCAGAGATCGAACACAACGCAGGGAGAGTGTCGCTTCTTCCGACTTCGAACTGCGTCATATTGATACCGATGCCTTTATTTGAGGGTCATGGAAATGGTAGCGTCAACGAAACATATGTGCCTGGTGTGGACGGTCGCAGCCGTCATCGTTTGCACGGCCGGGCAGGCGGCGGCTCAGGAACGAATCGTGAATTCGCGATGCGACACCGCGATCAAGGTTGCCATGGAAGACAACGATGTTGTCGCTGTGGTGGTAGAGCGCATCAAATACGGCGATATGGTGCTGGGCGATGTCTACTGCCTGCCCTGGTCCGATCCGCACGGTTTTCACTTCGTGTACTTCGATTTTGATTGCGCTCCGGGTGTTTATTGCTTGTGGGATCCGGGTGTCCTGGTTTTGGTGGACGTAAGACGTCGGCTCGTCAAGGTTGTTGACGAGTGGTATGTCCCGGATAGCGATTTACCGGCCGACGTGCTGCGGAGACTGAGAGCCGCCAAGAGAATGGCCGACGACTAGGCGGATGGCGGCCGGGTGCCTCCCGCTAAGTGCCAAATGGCCAGATGCCGCGATCCTGAAAGAGTTGTTTGGTTTCCTGACGTGAGAATGCGAGCTCGCGGGCCCGGGTGCCAAGCTGTTCGGCCAGCTGCGTCGGGCAACCGGTCAGACGCATGCCTTCGCCGCCATTGAAAACGTGAGCATATGTCCAGCCGCCACGTTCCTCGATCAACAAGGTGACCTGGGTCATCAACCGAGCAAACTTCACCAAAACAACGCTCTCCACCTGATCGATGGACCACTCGCGATCCAGCCGGGGCAAGCGCACCGTGCGGCGCCGGGGATCGACGATGACATAGGTTTCCTCGCCCTGCATCCGGTTGATGGCAGCAAACAAACCGACCATTGTCCAAACTGCCGCCATGCCCATCACGATGCCCGCCAGCACAAACGGCCAGGCCCACGGACCCTGCACGACAAACATAACCGAGACGGCAATGCAGGCGCTGAGTACACCCGTCATCCAGTAACCAACGATACGCACGGGAATCAGTTGCGGCCGGATCAGCCAGCGTCCGGTATCGTCGTGCTCGACAACAAAACCGCCGCTCACTTCGCCCCAGCCCAGGGGCTCGCCCAGTTCCGCGCGCTCCGGACGCTGGTCGAACGTGACCATGCGGGGATAGTCGGTGCGGTTCGAAAATGAAGGGAGCTCGAATTTCACAGACGGTTTTGTTGGGCGTGGAGTGCTTTATCGGTGCCTGCGGAGTACAGACTATGGTATCTGTTTTTCAGCTCCGACATCCCTCGCCCGCCGCTGCGCGGACTTCGGCGAGCTTAGTCGGGCCGAGTCTGTGAATTTTTGGAATTACCCTC
>CAMYKF010000167.1 GCA_947258905.1 uncultured Pirellulaceae bacterium
AGCGCCGGAAATCAGTTTCACCTGATCCCGCAGGAATTCGATGGCGGTGTCAAAGTGTTTCGACTTGTTTTCGCGTTCGGCGGCCTCGGCCAGTTCACTGTAAGAAACAGCAGCGGCCTTGATTTCTGCTTCGCCTGACCGCGGCAACAACTTCTCCAGAATCAACTCAAATGCCGGCAGCATGTTCCGGTTGACTTTGGCGTTATCGACCAGTTTCAGTTGCAGCCACGCCGGCCCGATTCCGTCCGCGCCAAACGTTTTGCGGAAACTGGTTGACGTCCAGTCCCGGTCGCCAATCATGTCGGCCAGAATCGTCAGACGCACGCACAGCACCTTGCCGTTGTCACTGATGGAATCGATGGCTTCGCGAATGAATCGTTTGGACGAGCGTGGCAGCGGCTCGGTGGGCGGCGGCAAGCAATGATTGGCTCGTCCGCAAGCGGTTAACACCTTGATCGCATGCCGCTCGTCGAACAGCGGCAGCGACATGGCGTTCTTGCCTTCCTCGATCTTGCGTTCCAGACAATGCATGAACTGCGACATGTTCATCCAGAAATCGTCGCGGACCAGAATCAGGCATTGAATGGTTGCCGAGTCGCAATGCCGCAAGGCTTCGGTTAGATCGTCCCGGCCATAATCCGGACAGCGTTCCAGCCATTGTTCGAACTGATCCAGCACCAGCACGACTTTTCCGTCCATCTGCGGGTCGCGATGCTGGCGAATATCCCGCAGCACCGACGGCAAATCCGGATGCTCATCGTCCAGGTCGGCCAGGGGTTCCAGCCGACTGGCCAGCGTCGCAGTCAAATCAGGATCGGTGCAGTCCACATAGATGGCGCTAATTTCATGAGCCAGGCGGGGAATCAGTCCTGCCCGCACAAAGGAACTTTTGCCGCAACCCGAGGGGCCAAAGATGATGCCGACCGGCACGTCATCCACACGGTCTTCCACGCCCAGACGTGAATTCCAGAAGCGAATGGATTCGGGGACCCCCAGCCGATCAACCGGTCCGGGCAACAACTGCAGGAAGAATTCGTGGTCATTGGCGTCGTAACTGGCCAGGCCCTTGGGGACAAACTCAATGACGTCGGAGCCGACCAGCGAGGCAAAGCCGGTGACTTCCATGCCGCTTGCCGCCACCGATTGGGAAACTCCGAATCCGCTAAACACGGAACCCTGGGTCGCAACGCCGGAGCCCGACGTGCCAGGAGTGAACTTTGCCGATGGGTCAACGTGGCCCTCTTCGCCCGCCGCCAGTATTTCGGCATGGGCGGCCTGTAACTCCTCTGTGAGGTCCGCCATCGACTGGTACCGGTCGGTCATCAATTTGGCCAGGCAGCGCAGGCAGATGCGTTCCAGTTCGCGGCTGACGCGATCATTCAATTGCCGCAACGGTTTCGGATTTTGATAACAGATGGATCGCGTCAGTTCATTGCGATGCTGATTACGAAACGGCAGCCGCCCTGTGAGCATGAAATACATGGTGACGCCGAACGCCCAGATATCGGTACGGCCATCGATGCGATGGTTCTCGCCGCGAATCTGCTCTGGAGCCATAAAAACCGGTGTTCCCACCGGGCGACTGTCCTGGAAATCCTTCATCGTCAGGTCGTCGTGCAGTGCCATACCAAAGTCGACGATGTGGATGCCACCTTCGGCGTCGATAATAACGTTCCCGGGTTTGAAGTCGCGGTGCACAATCGTTTCCTTGTGTGCGACGCGCAACCCGTCGGCAATTTCCAGCAGAAACTGCATGGTGCGAAAAAAGCTCAGTTGTTTTCGCTTCAGCACTTCATGCAGCGTTTTGCCTTCCACGTATTGCATGACGACATAGGGCACATCTTCATCGGTTTTGCCCACGTCGTGCACGGCGACAATCGAGGGATGCTCGATTTTGGCAAGCAACCTGCCTTCATTCATGAATCGTTCGACCGACTGAGCATCGAGCGGGCGATCCCACAAAGGAACCTTGACTGCTACTTCACGATGCAGCTGTGTGTCCTCGGCCAGATAGACCAGTCCGAATCCGCCGTGCCCCAGCCGTTGCCTGATCTCATAACGACCGATGCGAAACGGCAAATCCGGCTCGTTTGCAGGTGTGCGTTCGGGCGCTGGCTGATTGTCGGGCTGCGCGAACTGCGACAGGTCGCCCGGGCCCGCACTGATTCGTTGCGAATCGGCTAAGTCAGGCCCCAACCGCGAGGAGGGAGGTTCAGTGTTGGGGAATCTTTTCATAGACCTGCAACCAGGGATAATGGCAACCCGAGAGCAGGAAGGCGACGGCATCCCGTGCTTTCGATAATATCACACCGGCAAACGGATTTCCACGAATTGTGATCGGCAAAGGCCAGTTACTGCTGCTTTCGAGCTATGCGAACCTCCAGCGACCGAAAAACGTCCATCCTGTTTGTCTGACATGCGCCGCGGCAGTGGCCATCACCCCAACCAGCCCAAGTGGCGAATGAATAAAAAACAACTGATCCGACTGGGTGTGCCCGAGGATTGTGTGCGTGAAGCGGTCGACGCGATTCAGCGTAACGCCAAATCCAAAACGCCAGCCACCGAGCGTCCCAAAAAACTGATTCCAAAAATTCTCGACGCACCTGAGGTCTATCTGACCAGCGATGCATGGGGTGATTTCGCGCGCCGACTGATTCAATGGCGAAATGAAGACCGGCGCGAAACGTCGATCGAATACTGCCAGTGGGGCGAGGATCTGGATGCCAGTTCGCGTCAGCAAATGGCCAACGCCTGTCGTTTGCCCATGGCGGTGGCAGCGGCCTTGATGCCCGATGCGCACAGCGGCTACGGGTTGCCGATCGGCGGCGTCCTGGCACTCAGGGATGCCGTGGTGCCCTATGCGGTGGGTGTTGACATTGCCTGTCGTATGAAAATGACGGTGACCGACCTGCCGGTGGAAGTCGTGGAGCAGAACGACCCGGCCAGGTGCCGTGAACTGGACACCGCACTGGAGAAGGGAACGCTATTCGGCGTCGGCAAAAGCTGGAAGCGACCGTATCAGCACGAAGTGCTCGATGAGGACTGGACCATCACTGCGGTTACCCGGGAAGTCAGGGACCGCGCTCGTGAACAACTGGGTTCCAGCGGATCGGGTAACCATTTCGTGGAGTGGGGCATTCTCACGCTGCCCGACGGTGAACTGGGGCTGGAGGCCGGCAGGTACGTGGCCTTGCTCAGCCACAGCGGCAGTCGCGGTGCCGGAGCCCGAGTCTGCCAGCGCTACAGCGACATTGCGCGACGCAAGTTGCCAGCCCGCTTCCGCAATGACTCGCAGCTGCGTCATCTCGGCTGGCTCAATCTGGACGATGCCGAGGGCCAGGAGTACTGGGCGGCCATGAACCTGATGGGTCGCTACGCCAGCGCCAACCACTGGGTCATTCATCGCAATGTCACGCGTCTGTCAGGTGCAGGGGTGCTGGCCACCGTCGAGAACCACCACAATTTTGCGTGGGAGGAAGTGCACGATGGACAAACGCTGTACGTCCACCGCAAAGGGGCGACGCCGGCGGGAGCGGGCGTTTTGGGAGTGATCCCAGGCAACATGGCCGACTCGGCGTTTGTCGTCCGTGGCAAGGGCCTGGATGCCAGTTTGCATTCCGCTTCGCACGGAGCTGGCCGTCGCATGTCACGCACCGAGGCCAAACGCCGATTTCGCTGGCGCGAGTGGCATGAACATCTCGGGCAGCACAATGTGCGGTTGTTGTCCGCTGGACTGGATGAAGTACCGGGTGCCTACAAAAACATTCACGATGTAATGGCGGCGCAGACGGATCTGGTTGAAGTCGTGGGCGAATTCAAACCGCGGATTGTGAAAATGTGCGGCGATGGCAGCCGGCCGGAAGATTAGAGGGCATTTCAAAACCCGGTTTTGAAAGTTCGTAGTCCCGCCTTTCGGCGCCTTTAGCCGCCTTTAGCCGGAACTTGTCACGATTCGGGCCAAAGCCGGCACTACAAACCGGGTTTTACAAACCGGGTTTTGAAAGGGCTTGGAGTTTCACGGCTGCGCTGGTTGGCGATGATGGACGGGACAATGGTCCGGACAATGGTCCCGCCCTGCCCTCCGTGTGAAGGTCAACACAAATCAGCTTCAATCAGCATGCGTTACGGCGATTCGCTCGTCCGTTTCGACCTCTTTCACTTCCTCTGCCGCCTGTTTACTGGCCATGTGTGGCGCTCGTGGTCGTATTCTGCCAACGGCCCCGCTCATCACGATCAGCATGGCGGGCAACAGCACCAGATCGGCCAGTGCCGCCGCGAGCATCATCAGGATCAGGCTGATCGCGAATTGGCTGGCCGGCACAAAAGCACTGAGGGCAAAGGTGCTGAGGCCGATGCATATGATCAGCGACGTGGAAAGAATCGGGCTGGCACAATGACGCATCGCGAACTGGACTGCCGAGCGCGAACCGTCGATATCGTACGCATGGTGCTCGCCGCCCATGCGATAGAAGTGCAAAAAGTGCACGGTGCTGTCGATGGCGATTCCCAGCCCGACGCAAGCGGTCAGCAATCCGCCCACGGTTAGCCGCACGTCGAACAGCCCGCTGTATCCAAACACAATCAAGATCGGAAACACATTGGGGATCATGGCAATCAGCCCCAGCCGCAGGCTGCCCAGAGCAAATATGAGAATCGGCGTAATGGCGATGAGTGCCAGACCGAGACTGCGCGCCAAATCGCCAAACAATCTTCGTTGGCCGGTGGCGGCGACCGGCCCCATACCCGTTGCGCGAACGATTATGTCGTGTGGGTTTTCGTCCAGCGCAACGAGAGCCTGAACCTCCAGCCGTTCGGCGTGCTCTTGTTCATCGTTGTTTTCGTCTACCGCGCAAGCGACGCTGATTCGCCAACGGTGAAATTCCGCATCGGACTGCAACAGCCCCTCACGGTGCAGCAAATCGAGTTGTGAATCGAGTTGCGTGGCGATCATTTGGCGGACCAGTTGCCGCTCCATGGGACCGGAGGCCCGCGGGATGCGAATGAAATTTGCCACGGACATCGCCGAATGACAGCCCTCGTAATTCAGCAAGGATGCCTGCACGCGTCGCACCTGTTGCAGCTGCCCATATCGATTCAGCTGGTGATGCCGGGGAATCTCGACCACCACCTCAACGCGACCGAGCGGAAACAGGTTGGCATTAATCCAGCGATAGTCCTCGGAGATTCGCGTGCTTTTGCCAAACAGGTTGTAGACGTGCAAATCAGTTTGCAAACTGGTGACGCCGCGAATGGCCGGCACACTGATCAGGGCAAACACCAGCAACTTGAGCAGCGGCCAACGCGTCGCCTGGCGAACCAGTTTTTC
>CAMYKF010000168.1 GCA_947258905.1 uncultured Pirellulaceae bacterium
CCAAGCGTCATGCTTTTTGGTTAAGCGTCATGCTTTTTAAACGAAGATTTCTTGAAGGCATTGCTGGCGGCGAAATCTCGCTGGCCTTTCGTCGCTGGAAGCGACCAACGGTCAAGGCGGGTGGTACGCTGCGGACAAGCGTGGGCGTGCTGAGTATCGAGTCCGTGGACGAGATTGGTGCTTCGCAAATCACTGCACGAGATGCAAAGCGCGCCGGTTACAGCTCGCTGGATGAGTTGAAGGCCGAACTGAATCAACGTCGCGACGGCAAACTCTACCGCATCAAGTTTCGCATCGCGGGGTCCGACCCGCGAATCAGGTTACGGAACCAGATGAAAATAACAGCCAATGAATTTACAGCGATCAAAAAGAAACTGGAAAATATGGATAGCCGCAGTCACAGCGGGCCTTGGACAAGCGAAACGCTGGAGTTGATTTCCGAGTGCCCGGGAACTCGAGCCCCTGATCTGGCTGCGGAAATCGGGATGGAAACCAAACGCTTTAAAACCCGTGTACGCAGGCTAAAAGAGCTGGGACTTACCGAGAGCCTCTCCGTTGGTTATCGACTATCACCGCGCGGTGAAACCGTTCTCAAACGCTTGCGGCGGTAAAAACGACCGACATCTTCGCTAGCAAGTTGCCAAGTCGATTTCCTGGCTGGTGAAATCGACCACAGCCAATAACTGCAATTGACCATCTTTGCTGCTTCATCATAGCCTAATGATGTCTGCACCTCGGCAGATCGCTTTTCAAACCGTCGCAATGGAAAAAGGGAGTTCGGCGAGGCGTACCGTTCACATGAGCGGTCGGGCAGGGAAGGCCAAACGCAAACTAACGAATCGGTTGTCCAGGGAAGGAGAACGCGTTAGCGTCTTGAACTCGTGAGGAAGGAATCGATTCATGCTCGTTCTTAGTCGCAAAACAGAACAAAAGATCAGTTTCCCTGGACTCGGAATCACCGTACAGATTCTTGGTGTCAAGGGCTCCACCGTGCGGCTGGGCGTGGAAGCCCCCATGGAAGTTCGAGTCATTCGGGACGAGTTGAAGGCCGAGGGTTTCGGCGAGTCTCATCTTCAACAAACGCGTGTTATTCGATTGCCGGCAAAGTTACGGCACGAGTTCCGCAATCAGCTGAATGCCCTGAGCATTGGCCTGCATCTGTTCAAGGAAGAAGTGGCCGCCGGGCAGCATGAGGATGCTCAAGAAACCTTTGACCTACTAGTCGCTCATCTCGAGCATATTTGCGATAACCCGTCGTTGTCACCGCCGGATGAATCCGAATCGAAAGGTTCGAAAGTTGCGGAAGCGACTGCCTTATTGGTTGAGGACGAACCGAATGAACGTGAAATGCTGGCAGGCTTTTTGCGGATGCATGGTTACACGGTGGTAACGGCGGCCGATGGGCTGGAAGCAATGGAGTATCTCGAGTCGCATGAACGACCATCGGTGGTGTTGATCGATATGCGTATGCCTCGTTGCGATGGCCCTACGACAATTCGCCGGATTCGAGACAACCCCGACCTGCAGGACATCCGGATTTTTGCAGTCAGCGGTTCACATCCGGATGAGAAATCGCTGCGGGATACTGGCGAAAGCGTTAACGGCTGGTTCCACAAACCGCTTAATCCGAAATCGCTTGTCGATGCGTTGGCCGTCATTGTTCGCGACGAACAAACGACGGGAATGTGCTAGACAGGCCGCAGCCTGAAGCAGCCTGCTTACGCCTTTTCCAGCATCCGCAGCTGGGCCTTGCACTGATCGACGATTTGGCGACGCAGGGCAGCCGCGGCGCCTTTGGCATCCGTTTTGGATTCGGCTTCTTCCAGCCGGTAGCGGATTTCGTCGGCTTTCAGATCCTCGACCGGCAGGGCAAATCCGGTCAGCACCGATACCACATTGTCGGCAATCTGCACAAAACCGCCGTCGACATAGTATCGATCGGTTTTGTTTTCGTGCCGCACCCGCATTTCGCCAAAACCAAGTCGGCCGATCGTAGGCGCGTGATCCTTGAGGATGCCGAGTTCCCCATCGACCAGCGGCAGGGCCACAAAGTCCACGGGTACATCCAGCGCGGTCTGTTCGGGCGTCACCACCACGACTTGCAGGCCTGTCTTTTTCGCTTCACTCATTGGCTTCGCTCAATTCGGGTAATCAGGCTTTGGCGGCCATGGCCTTGGCCTGTTCCTCGGCCTGTTCCACGACACCCACATACATGAAGGCCTGTTCGGGAAGATGATCCCATTTACCGTCACAGATTTCCTCGAAACTGCGAATGGTTTCTTCGATGGGTGTATCCTCACCGGCCTTGCCCGTGAACACTTCGGCCACAAAGAACGGCTGGGACAGGAAACGCTCGATGCGTCGGGCGCGATGCACGACCAGTTTGTCTTCTTCGGAAAGTTCGTCCACACCGAGAATCGCGATGATATCCTGCAGCTCGCGGTAGCGTTGCAACGTCGTCTGTACACGACGGGCGATCGCATAGTGACGTTCGCCGACGTACTGCGGATCGAGAATCCGGCTGGACGAAGCCAACGGGTCCACGGCAGGGTAAATGCCCTTTTCCGAAATGGAGCGTTCCAGATAGATAAACGCGTCCAGCTGGCCGAAGGCCGTGGCCGGAGCTGGGTCAGTCGGGTCGTCGGCGGGGACGTAAACGGCTTGCACCGATGTGATCGCGCCCTTGTTGGTGGAGGCGATGCGTTCCTGCAAAGCGCCCATCTCGGTGGCCAGCGTCGGCTGGTATCCCACGGCAGACGGCATCCGTCCCAACAACGCGGAAACTTCCGAACCGGCTTGAGAGAAACGGAAGATGTTGTCGACGAACAGCAGCGTGTCCTTACCGGTCTGATCGCGGAAATATTCGGCCATGGTTAGCGCCGACAGGGCCACTCGCAAACGCGCTCCCGGCGGCTCGTTCATCTGGCCGAACACCATGCAGGTCTGCTCGATCACCTTGCGGCCCGTTTGTCCGATCTCCGTCTCCTGCATCTCGTTCCACAGGTCGGTGCCCTCACGGGTACGTTCCCCGACACCGGCGAACACGGAATAACCACCGTGCGAACTGGCGATGCGGGCAATCAATTCGGTCAGAATCACGGTCTTGCCCAAACCGGCTCCACCGAACAGTCCCGCCTTGCCGCCCCGCACAAACGGAGTCAGCAAGTCGATCACCTTGATGCCGGTGGGGAACAATTCGGTGTTGGTGGAAAGTTCCTCAATCATGGGCGCGTCGCGGTGAATGGGACGCGTTTCCTGGGCCTTGACGGGACCTCGTCCGTCGACGGGCTCGCCCAGCAGGTTAAACACCCGGCCCAGAGTATCCTCGCCCACGGGCACAGAAACCGGACCGCCAGTATCGACGCAATCCTGCCCGCGAATCACGCCGTCGGTACTGCCCAGGGCCACACAACGCACCCGGCCGCCGCCAAGGTGCTTGGAGATCTCGCCGGTAAGGCGACGCGTCTTGTCACCTTCCTTGACGTCCAGGGCTACCGCGTTGTAGATCGAGGGCAGATTGTCTTCTGAAAACTCGGCGTCAAATGTCGAGCCGATAACCTGTGTCACGTGACCGATATTTGCCATGGTTATGCTTTGAGATTGAGTGTGGTTGTGTTTGGAATTGGCAGGTCCGCTCCCTCACGGTCGCGGTGATGTTTGTATTGTGTCCGCTCCTCACGGAGGCGGTTGGGTTCTATCCTTCCAGGGCCTCCACGCCACCGATGACTTCCATAATCTCGCCTGTGATCTTGGACTGCCGCGCCCGGTTGTAGGTCATGGACAGGTTCTTGATCATTTCGTTGGCGTTTTCGGTGGCACTCTTCATGGCCACCATACGGGCGATCTGTTCACTGACCGCGGAGTCCAGAAAACACTTGAACAGCTTGACCTTGAAGCTGGTCGGCACAACTTCTTCCAGAATACTGGTGGCCGACGGCACGAATTCGTACAAGGATTTGGCCCTGGATTCGGCCGTTGCCTCGGGGGCATCGACCAGCGACCCCATAGGCAGCAGTGTTTCCACTGTGGCGGTTTGTCTGGCGATGGAATGGAACTGGGTGTACACGACATCCAGCCGGTCCAGTTCGCCGGCGATGTATTGCTGCAGGTAGACATCGGCGATTTGCTCGACATCGGCAAAGGCCGGCTGGTCATCGAATTGCAGGAACGTCTGGTTAAGTTCAATGTCGCGGAACTTGAACCCCGAGATACCGCGTTTCCCGGTAACGTCCATCACAAACTCGGGAGTCAATTCCATTAACTCGGTACGTAGTCTGGCGGCCATGCGAATCACATTGCCGTTGTAGCCGCCGCACAGTCCCCGGTTGGCGGTCAGCACCAGCAGCGCCGAAGATTTGACATCGGCGTGCTCCTCCAGCAACGGATGCGACACTTCCAGCCCTGCCATGGCCAGGTCCGCCACCACCTGGGTAATGCGATCGGTATAGGCCGTGGCTGCCGCAGCGCGATCCATCGCCTTCTTGAATCGCGCGGTGGCGATCAGTTCCATCGTTCGCGTAATCTTCTTGATGTTGCGAATCGACTTGCGGCGTTTATCGAGTGCTCGGGGATTGGCCATGGAATTCGGGTGCGAAGGTCAAATGTCGAAGGTCGAAAGTCTCACGACTCTCGCTACGGATTTGTGTTTTGCTTTTACTTGAACGCGATGTTGAACGACTTGTTGAATTCATCAATCACCCCGTCGACGGCTTGTGTCGTGGGATGATCTTTCTTCTTCATGCAGTCGCCATCATTCATGGTCTGGTTCAACTGGTCCCAGACATCTTTCTTTTTGTCGTGAATGAATGTCAGGAACTCGCTTTCCCAGCGCTGCACCTGATCGACCGGGATTTGATCGAGGAATCCTGCCGAGCCGGCATAGATGATCATGATCTGGTCTACCACATTCAATGGTTTGTACTGGCCTTGCTTGAGCAACTCGACCATGCGATAGCCGCGATCGAGCTGGGACTGGGTGGCCGCATCGAGGTCGGTACCCAGCTGGGCAAAGGCCTCCAGTTCGCGGAAGGCGGCCAGGTCCAGACGCAGACCACCGGCCACGTTTTTCATGGCCTTCACCTGGGCGGCACCACCCACACGCGATACCGAAATACCGGCGTTCATGGCCGGTCGCACACCGCGGAAGAACAAGTCCGGCTGCACATAAATCTGACCATCGGTAATCGAAATCACGTTGGTTGGAATGTAGGCCGAGACCTCGCCTTCGAGGGTTTCGATGATCGGCAATGAGGTGATCGAGCCGCCACCGAGTTCGTCGTTGAGTTTGGCCGAGCGTTCCAGCAGCCGGCTGTGACAGTAGAACACTCGCGATAGGCCACGGCCTGTTTGGACAAGTCATCGTAGACGATCAGGCAGTGCTGGCCCTGCCACATAAAGTGCTCGGCCATGGCGGTGCCGGCATAGGGAGCAATGTATTGCAGCGGGGAAGGAGCGCTGGCACCGGACACGATGACCGTCGTGTAATCCATGGCACCGGCCTCTTCCAGCACGCCGATGACGCCCGCCACGGAGCTGTCCTTTTGACCTACCGCCACGTAGAAGCACTTAACGCCGGTATCTTTCTGGTTGATGATGGCATCGATGGCGATGGCGGTTTTGCCCGTCTTGCGGTCACCAATGATCAGTTCGCGTTGCCCGCGGCCGACGGGTGTCATGGCGTCCACGGCCTTGATGCCGGTCTGCATCGGTTCGTGCACACCGCGCCGCTCGGCGACGCCAGGAGCAATCACCTCCACGGGCCGCGTTTCGTCGGAGTTGATCGGGCCCTTGCCGTCCAGCGGATTGCCCAGCGGATCGATGACGCGGCCAATCACGGCGTCGCCGACCGGGACCGACAACAGCGACTTGAGTGCACGCACTTCGTCGCCTTCGTTAATTTTCAGATAATCGCCGAGGATAATAATCCCGACGCTGTTTTCTTCCAGATTAAAGGCCAGTCCAATGATGTTTCCCGGGAACTCCACCATTTCACCGGCGGCAACTCCGGTCAGACCATGCACGCGGGCAATGCCGTCGCCCACTTCCAGCACGGTTCCCACCTCGCGCACATCAATCTGGCTATCGTACTGGTCGATTTCCTGCTGGATGACCGAAGCGATTTCGTCAGCACTGAACTTCATCGATTACCTCTTGGGATGGCAGCCAGGTCGGGCAGCGGATCAGGCGTCCGATACAAACCGTTCCAGGCCTTTTCTGATTTCCTGATTGGCCCGGCCGATGGCGGCGACGCGAACCTGTTTCAACTGACTGGTAACACTGCCGTCGTAAACGGTATCGCCGACGCGAACGACCAAACCCCCAATGATTGCGGGATTTACCTGGCTGTGGACCACCACCGTCTTGCCCAAAACCTCGGACAATCGCCGGGCGACCTTGTCCTGCAAATCCTGGTCGACGGCAATCGCCGTGGTCATGGTGGCTCGCACGCGACCGGTGGCTTCGTCGTGCATCTCCTGCGCCGCTTGGCGAACGGCCGACAAACAATCGGCGCGGCCATTGCGACAGAGCACCTTCACAAAATTCAAAAACTCGGTGCTGGCCTTGCCCTTGATCGCCTTGTCGATAATTTCTTCCTTGTCGACAAAGGAGATGCGGGGCGACTCCAGCGTGGCCCGCAGTTTGGGCAGCTCGCTGAGCACCTGGCTGAACGAATCGAGTTCATCCATGACCTGTCCGACGTTGCCCGATTTTTGCGACAGACCCAGCAGCGCCTTGGCGTAGACCTCACCAAGGTGCTGTCGGTCCGTGTCAAAAACCGTTTTTTGTTTGCCGTTTTCTTCTGCGGTGTTCAAACCACTCTCCGTTCGGGATTAGCCCGAATTGGAAAAACGTTCCAGCGACTGCTCAATGAGCCGCTGATGATCGGACGGACTGAGTTCCTTGCCAACCAGCGAGCCAGCCAGACTGACCGCGGAATCGACGCTGCGTTCTGCCAACTCACGCGCGGCCTGGTCGCGGGCAGCGACAATCTCGGCTTGGGCGCGGGCCCGCTGGCGCTGGGCTTCCTCGTTGGCTTCAGCCAGCAGTTTTTCGCGAGCCCTGGCAGCGTCTTGTCGCGCTTCGGCGACCAGCACACTGGCCTCATCCTTGGCCGATTGCAGTTTCTGCTCGTACTGAGCCAGTGTGGCTTCGGCCTTTTCGCTGGAAGTGCGGGCATTGTTGATATCGTCAGCAATGGACTGTTCGCGTTTTTCCAGCCCGTCCATGATGGGCCGCCACGCGTATTTGGCCAGCAACAGGACCAACAGGATAAAGATCAGCAGGCTGAATATCAGCGTGTCGATGCGCACCTGCAGCGGCGAAGCGGCTTCGCCCTCGGCCAGCAGCAAACACAGACTGAACAGATTATCGGTTGTCATCAGCGATCCTCCGGGAATGCAGGGTCAATCGTGGCGGGATGAGGCGCTCTGCCTCGTCCCGCAAACCGATTAACTAGCCCTGACTCATAAACAATCCCAACAGGATAGCTGCGAACGCGGCCCCTTCGACCAGTGCGGCCGCGATAATCATGGTCGTGTTGATCTGACCGGCCATTTCCGGCTGGCGGGCGATACTCTCACAGGCCGTACCACCAATGCGACCAATACCGATACCGGCTCCGATCACGGCCAGACCGGCCCCCACGGCTTTCAAACCGGGAACGGCGGTGACTTCATTCTGTGCCAGGACGGCGCCTTCGGTCGGTGCCTGGGCATCGGCGCTCAGGCAAAACATAAACGACCCCAGCACGACGAGGACCAACGGAACGACTTTGAACATTTAATTAATCTCCAGCGTTAGGTTGAAGTTCACAATCAGCTTTGTGTATTAGTCTGAGTATTTCCTGGCTCCACAATTCCCTAGTGCGGGTGGATGGCGGCGCCGATAAACAAGGCTGTCAAAAATGCAAAAACATAGGCCTGAATGAAGGCCACCAGAATCTCCAGCAGGCTTAGCGCCACCGACGCTCCGATCGCACCCGGTGCCACCAGCCAGTTAATGGCCAGCCCCCATGCCGCACCAATAAAACCCACCAGCACGGCCAGCACCATATGGCCCGAAAACATGTTGGCAAACAAACGCACAGCCAACACCATGTGCTTGACGAACAATCCAAACACCTCAATGGCCCAGATACCCGCCACAATCGGGATCTTCATCAAGGGGTTCAAGTCAAGATGCGGTGCCTGGGCCTTCCAGAATCCGACAATGCCCAGTTTTTTCATTCCGGTAAACAACACGACGGCAAACACCACGAGAGCATAGGCGGCCGTGACACTGATGCTGCTGGTAGGCGTGCCCAACATGGGAATCATGCCCATCAGATTCAAGGTCAGAATGAAAAAGAAGGTCGTCCAGATCAACGGTAAAAAGTATTTGTAGTCGTGAGAGCCGATCGCCGGCTTGGCCATCTGGTCGCGCACATACACCACCATGACCTCCAGCAAGTTCCACAACCGGCCACGCGGCGGCCCGCCGGACTGGATTCTCTGGCCCAGCCAGAAAAAGGCCCCGAACAACAACGCCGCCGCCACCAGTTGCAACACGACAAACTTGGAAGGCTGGAACGTAATCGGGCCCACAAACTCACCGGCCTCTCCCTCGGGCTGGGCCATCAGCGGATTCTCTTCAGTCCACGGCGAGATCCACGGGATGTACAGCTTCTTGGCCTTGTCTTCGGCGTTGAAACGAAATGAGATGAATTCGAAGTAATACTGGTCCGAGTTGTGATTGATCAGGTGATCGCGGCCAAGGAAATAATCCATGTTGCTCTGGTCCGCGTGGCCGTCGCCATGGGCTTCCTCGCCGTGCTCTTCCTCGCCGTGGGCTTCCTCGGCGTGCTCTTCCTCGCCCGGTTCCTGCGCGGCAGTATCCTCGTGCCCGGATTCTGCGGTCGACTCCTGCGGCGGTTCCTGCCAGCTGGCGGCATGGGCCGGAGCGGCCATACTGAAAGCAAACATCAACCAGACGGCCAGCGCGCCACAGCGAACGGGACCGAGGCCTGGTGCCGGTTGCCACATGTCAAGTCGCGCGAAAACAGAATTCAGCATGATGTTCCTGTTATGAATCTCCATTAGCAGGCTGTCCCAGCACACCCGGAGCCTGCGGATACAGTTGTTTAATGCGTCGCAGCTGGAGTTTCAGATCGGTCAGCAAGCCAACAAGGTAAAACAAAACCACAAAGTAGACCATGCCCTGCGCAAACAGCTCCGGCAGAACCGCCCGGCAGATGAACAACAGGATGACCGGCAGGGCGATGCGAGCGGCCGACGCCGTATACAGGCGAATCAGCCGAAAATGATCCCCCGCGGGATAGACACTGAGATAAGTCGCTGCGACCGCCGCCACACAGCAAATCACCGAGGCAATTAATGCCGCCAAACCCGTTGAAGCGTCCCACACGATACTGACTGACAAAGCCACGACGGCAGTCGTTACCGCAAAGACGCCCAGCAGACGCCACACCATTTCGGTAGCGCCGAGCGTTTTGTCGTGCGGGTTTTGGCTGCCGGTGTTCATTGCATACTGATAGGGTCGTTGGGCCTGAACGATAACCAAACAGCAGCGGCGCTGCATCATTCGATTCGACTTGGCCAGCTCAACTGTGGCGCTCAATCCCCGTCGCTGGAAGCGGACGTGGATTGGTCACGTTGCGTTGACGAGCCGGTCACCGGCGGCTGGCGGTTGACCAGTTGAACCAGCTGCCAAATGCCTCCACTCATCCCCAGCACCAACCCCACCATGGCAAACAACGGAATCGTACCGAGATACTGATCCAGCCAGTAACCCAGCAAGATGGGAAGCACCATCATAAAGGCGACCGTCGTGATCTCCGTCGCTTTCGAAATGGCCTTGGCTGCTGGAGAACGGTCGTCTCGCGAGGGGTCCGGGTCGCTCACAACATACCCCTTGAGAGATGAACCTGACCAACCGACAGTCAATCGTCGCGATCAATCTAACGGTGCTGATTTTTGTGGTCAACCGACTTCGGGAAAATTTTCACAAAGTTTTTTGCGGACGCAAACCACTACGCTCCACCGAGTTACGGAGTAGGTCACCAGGCGTGTTTTGGGCTTTCTGGCGTGCGCTGGCCACGTCGATCGAGGGTCCTGAAACTG
>CAMYKF010000169.1 GCA_947258905.1 uncultured Pirellulaceae bacterium
AAGGCGTCCGTCTCGCGCATAATCCGCAACATGCCTTCCAGTGCTGCGTTATACGTGTCGCAGACTCGCCGAAACACAGGATCGTACTCGTTGCGTTGTGCTTCCAGTCGCGGATCAAACAGGTACTGGTAACTGGCCGCCACGGCCGTCGCCAGCAACTGACCGGCCCGTTGTTCATTCCCTGACAGACGCTCTCGATCGCCCAGCACATAAGCCAGCTCCGACAGCACATGCAACTGTTCCAGGTTCGGGTTTTGCAACGTGGCTTGACGCATCTCGCTGAGCAGCCGATCGGGGTTTTGGCGGAATTCCTCTTCCAGCGCATTGGTTCGCAGAAAAAGCTGACTGCGTTTGCCTGGCTGGATTCCACCTCGTCCGGTCCACGTCGACCACATACTCATGGGGCGCTCGAGGGGATTGCGGGGACGTCGACGTACCTGTACGCCGGGCGAACTGCCCCAGTCGGCAATCGCTGCAACGCGGCGCGCCGTGTCCGCATTCCATGTACAGCCATTCAGCAGCACGGAGCAAACCAGCACGAGAATCGAAATGTGAATCGGAATCCGGTTCACGACAAACGCAACCAAACCAAAAACATGACAAAGTGACCCGGCGCAGAAACACCCCAGGCTAGTTGCGTTAAATAGGAAATATCAAAGGGGCCGGTCAATGGCACGTGCACGATGCTTTTCGGATTCCACTTAAAAACAGGCTGCTATCAGTTAAAATGGCTTAAGCCGGATAGCTGGACAACATTCCTTTGCGCACCATCAGGCATCGTGATCGAGAAACATCCCGGGGACAAACCGCACACCGATTGCCTGGCGATTCAGGGCGGCCCCGCCGCGGTCACCGCCGAAATCCCGGCATGGCCACCAGCCTGGCCGGAAGTCGCCCGGTCCGTGGGCGCGGCTCTGGCCGATGGCAGCTGGGGCCAGTACCACGGTCGACCGGTGCAGGAGTTTACCGAAGCCTTTGCCGCATACCTGGATGTTCCCCTGGTCTGGCCATGTTCGTCTGGCACGATCGCCGTTGAATTGGCGCTACGTGGGTGCGGCGTGCAACCGGCGGATGAAGTGATCCTGGCCGGCTACGATTTTCCAGGCAACTTTCGCGCGGTGGAGGCGATCGGCGCGCGTCCGGTTCTGGTCGATGTGCAGCCGGCCGGTTACGTCATTGATCTTCGGGCATTACCACAGGCCATCAATGAGCGAACCAGGGCCATCATCGTGTCGCACTTGCACGGGCAACTGGCCGACGTGGCAGCGATCGTCAAACTTGCCGAATCACGCGACCTCTCTGTTGTGGAAGATGCGTGTCAGGTGCCGGGCGCGATCGTTGGTGGTCGGCCTGCCGGTACCACAGGTCACGCCGGCACATTCAGTTTTGGCGGCAGCAAACTGATGACGGCCGGGCGTGGTGGAGCGGTTGTCACGCGGGATGAATCGATCATGCAGCGCATGCGGATCGCTGCGGAACGCGGCAACGACGCGTGGCCGCTGAGCGCGTTGCAGGCCGCGGCACTGGTTCCTCAACTCTCAACACTGCCAGGCGAGAACCGACGTCGACTGGCTGCAGCCACACGATTGCGCGAGGCGCTCAGCCAGTCGGCCTTGTTCACGACCTTAAATGACGCGTGGGATGAAGCGTGGCAGCCGGCGTTTTACAAATTCGCATTGCAGATCACCGGCGAGTTTGAGCGTCAACCCGTGCTGGATGCGCTGTGCGGCGAAGGTGTGCCGGTCGATTCCGGATTTCGAGGCTTCATGCGTCGCTCGCTGCGTCGTTGTACGGTTTGCGGAACGCTTGAGCATGCCACTCGCGCCGCGGAGCAGACCATTCTGCTGCATCATCCGTGTCTGCTGGGTGATGACCCGTTGCTGGATCAGTTAATCCACGCGTTTGCCAGGGTCGAACAAGGTCGGGACCGGCTGGGTCGCGTGTGATCAACGGGCCACCGCTGATTTCCGCCAAAGTTTGTGCAATCCCGGTCCAATCGCCGTCGCAGTGCGGTGCTGCTGTTGACCCGCATCGACCAAATGCCCAATACTGTCGATCGATCTCGAGATTCCGCAACGGAGTGAACATTGGCCCAAAAAATTTTGTTCAATCCCGACGAGTACAAGGAACTCTCAACGGATGAGCAAGCGCTGCTGCATCAGGGTTATCAGCGCGCGATCGAGGCCATTCACCGCAACGTCACGCCGGCGGGCTTCTCGGCCTGCTCGCTGGCCGACAACAAGACCTTTGGAACCGACGTAAATTACCGCAGCGTGTGGGCGCGGGACGGCGGCAAAACGATTTGCTGGACCATCGATCTGGATGACCCGGCCATCCGGCAATGCCAGAAGCAAACGCAGATTACCTTGCTCCGCCACCAGGCTCCCACCGGATTGATTCCGGCCAGTGTGCATCTGGACACCGGTGAACCGGAATATGGCGGGGTCGGAGGCATCACCTCGATCGACGGCGGCATGTGGGTGATCATTGCCGCCTGGCGATTCGCGGAAGTCACCGGCGACTGGGCCGTAGTCGAGGAGTATGCGGGCCAGTTGCAAAAAGCCATGGACTGGTTAGCCGCGCATGACTCGAACAACTGCGGTTTGCTGGAGATTCCTGAAGCCGGCGACTGGGCCGACCTGTTCGGCTGGAGCTACCACGTGCTATATGACGAAGTGCTGTGGTTTTTGTGCTTGAACTGTTACGCGGGGATTGTGCAGCACCTCGGCCGTCGCGACCAGGCGAACGACTATCGCAAGCAGGCCGCCCATGTGGGCCGCGTCATCCTCAGGAAATTCTGGCCGTCCACCGCCATGGACTCCGCCACCGGTGGGCCCAGTTTCAGCGATGTGCAATATGGACTGGGAGACGCCCGCTATCTGGTCGCCCAGGTATCACCGTTTGATTACAACTGGCGCTGCGATGTGTACGGCAACCTGCTGGCCTATCTTAACAACCTCGTTGACAACGAACGCGCCATGATGACGTTTCGCTTTTTGTGGGGCGTGGGCATCAATGACCCGGGCCCTGTGGAAAACCTGTATCCGCCGGTGCAACCTGGTGATCGCGAATGGCGGGACTACTTTACGGTCAACCTGCTGAACTTGCCCCACCATTATCACAACGGCGGTGTGTGGCCATTCATCGGCGGCTTGTGGGTGCGTTACGTTCACAAACTGGGCATGCAGGACCTGGCGCGACGGGAACTGGTCAAGCTGGCCGTGTTGTGTTCCAGTGGCATCAGCCACGAGTGGGAATTCAACGAGTGGCATCACGGCGTGACCGGGCGTCCGATGGGCAAGTCCTTTCAGGCGTGGAGCGCCGCCAGTTTCGTCAAAGCCTGTCACGATTTGCATGTCGATCCGGAATCAATCGACAACCACATTTAAGCCCGCCGTTGGATTTGATTCGATGGAGTCGCGGTATTAGACCCGGCGTTTACGCCGGGTTGAATGTCGAGCGAAATGGTGCTGCTCCCGCCCGCTGTAAGCGGCGGGCGGCCGCAGCGGGCTTTTTTCGGCTTGCCAACCCGAGCTCAAGCACGGGCCTACCAGTCTGAATTCAGTCGCGATTGCATCTGGTTCACAGAGCGTGTTCAGGGATTTTTCAGGACGCTCTTAAACTCAAGGGTAATATCAAATCTATCCGCAGCACCATTGCTCGATCATCTTGGTGTACATTTCGGCGCCCAGGGTCAGTTGCTCGATGGAAATCCATTCGTCGCGGGTGTGAGCCTGGGCAATATTGCCTGGTCCGTACACGATCAGATTTTCCAGCTCGGCGAACACGCCGCCATCGGTTCCGTATGAAACCGTCCTGGGCCCGTTGCGATGCACCAGCTTGAGCGTTTCCTGCAGGAACGCATTTTCGACCGCCGTGTTCATTTCGCTATGGGCGTTGTAGATTTCGATATCCAGCCCGTTGGCTTCGGCCGCCTCGCGGGTACGCTCCAGTAACGGCGTGATGTCGATGCCCGTCATGGGCCGCGTGTAGATACGGCAGGTCGTTTCCGGACTGGTGATATTGGCAGCTGTATTGGGTTCATCAATCACGATGTTCCATGACAGGGTTGGCGGATCGAACATAGAGTTTTGCCACACCGCATCATTTTCAATCTCATCGTGAATCTTTTTCATTTCGGACAGAAAGGGGATCATCGCGAGATTGGAGTTCTTGCCCAGGCAGGTGCTTGAGTGCGCGGCCTTGCCATGCGACTTGACCGTGATCAGACACAAACCCTTGTGTGCATGGATCACATCCAGACCGGTCGGCTCGCCGACCACGCCGCGTGTCTGTCCCTCGACCATCTCGCGATACGTCCGGCTTTCTTCCACGACAAACCGGGCTCCGTGAAATCCGACTTCCTCATCCGACGTGAACACCAGGTACAACGGCTCCTTGAAGTCATCCCAGGAAAACCGCTGGGCCGCGGTCATCATGCAGGCGATTGATCCCTTCATGTCGCAGCTGCCGCGGCCGTACAGGCGTTCCCGGGAAATCGCTGGCTCGTACGGTCCGTACTTGCGCGAAAACCAGTCGTCGGCAGGTACGGTATCGGTGTGCGCGAAATAGGCCAGTCCGCCCTGGCCGCTGCCCTTTTTGGCAATCAGATTGACCTTGCGCACGCGATTGGGATCGCGGTATTCCAGTTTCTCGACGATGAAACCGTGTTTCGTCAGTTTCATCTGCAGGTATTTGCTGATCAGGCGATTGCTGAGATGACTCGTCGATTCGAAACCGATCAGCCGTTTGGCGTAGCGTAGCGTCTTCATGGCTGGCGAATGCCGCAAGAGGAGAAGTGGTGTGTGGCACGGGTTGGGTCGTTATTTTACCCGCCGTCGTCCAACCCGGGTCTAACCTAAATCAACCGGCGGGAAGGAACAACCATTTTCAAGGCACGGCAGCGACGTTTGGGCCCAAAAAACCGTCGCAGGGCCACAGCGTCTGTGGAACACTTTGTTACAATAGGCCCGTTTACTGGCTTCGATCCCCGGCAGGCCCCAGCGTTGAATTCTTCCAGCCCACCAACGGGTCCAACAGCAAGCTCGCGGGAAACAATTCTTCTGGCCACCGGGCGACTGGCCGAACCAGCCTTGCGACGCACCGGCGAAATCCTCGAGAAACAGCTGGACATTGAAGTCCTGATTCAGGTGCTGCCCATCACCGTCGCGGCGCTGATGTCGCCGGCCTGGATCGCCAAACACCTGGAAGTGCCCGAGAACTGCGACCGGATCATTCTGCCCGGTTATTGTGATGGCGACCTGCAACCGTTGCGGGAAATCACTGATAAA
>CAMYKF010000170.1 GCA_947258905.1 uncultured Pirellulaceae bacterium
CGAGTAGTTCTTAGGTGGGGATGGGCCGGAGAACGGGTCGAAGGCACGTTCTCCGGGGCTATCGTCAGCTGTCGCGGCCCTTGCGTACCGTCTTGCTGTATCGTTCCAGCGTTTTGCGTTCCTTGCGAGTCAGACTTTCCTCTCCCAGTCGATGCACCTTGTCGAGAATGGCGTCGGCCTCGCGTGACAATTCGTCAGTGACCTCGGGCTGGTGCACCTTCAATTTCGGCTTGCCCGACAGACGGTCGACAAGCCAGCCGAATTTCAGCCATTCAAAATTCCATTTGCCATAGTAGTAGATTGCGGCAAACGCAGCGCCGGCCAGGTGAGCCTCCGCGGCAATGCGGCTTTCGTGATTCATGGAATTCAGGATATCCATGCCGACAAACAGCACGCCCAGTAGCCACGCCGGCATGGGAATGATCCCCATCAACAGCAACGTCTGCCTGGGAAAATTGAAAATGAACAACATTACAACGGCCGCTACCGCACCCGAGGCGCCGACGGCCCATGCCGGCTGGCCACGCAAGTAGTTGACCAGCAGCCAGACCGCACCGGCAAACAGCAAGGCCAGAATGTAGAACTTGAGAAACTCGTTGCGACCGTATTTCTGCTCGACAGCAACACCCAGAAAGAACAGCGTGAGCATGTTGAATGCAATATGCCACAATCCCGAATCCTCACCGATCGACGCGTGCGCGAACCCGTAGGTCAACAGTTGAAAGGAATACAGGGGGTTTTCCAGAGGGCCGGGATAGCCGGCTGCCGTCATCTTGTGTTTGAGTGCCAAATTGACCGACACCCACTGACTCTTGCTTTCCGCGGAGACGACCGTGCCATCGGCCAGCGTTTGTGTAAAAGTCACACGGGGCGAAAACATGTCGAGCAAAAACACCGCCACATTAATCAGGATGATCGTGGCGATCACCGAGTGCCGGAATGAAGAACGACCGCCACTGCCGCCACCGTCTCCCTTCCACTGGTCTCCGTCGTAATAGCCGCGGTCGTGTATGCCCATCGAAGTCTTCGCGTATCCCGGTGGTTCAGTTGTTGCGCAACGAGTGCCGTTGCATTATTGTTGCGGGACGCTGCGGTCGAGACAACGCGTATTCCAGATACTGGCCGCTGCGGCTCGATGAACACAAAAAAACGGAACCCGGGGAAGCAGGTTCCGTGAAAAATCTGGCTTGATGCAGGAATTAGACTAGCGATCGTTCTCCGCCAGCGTGGATTCGGGCTGGCCGTTTCCGGTATTCAAAAACTCGAGCGGCTGGCTGTTTTGCTTGTACAGCTCCTGAATCTGGTTGTAATACGTGCGAATCGTTTCCTCGTAGCGTTCCAGTTCCGATTCGCGGGCTTCCCGCAACCGGGTGATAATCTCCAGGTCCCGGTCAACCTGTGTCAGGTCCGATCGCAGCTTGAGAATGACGTCGGCTCGATGGCTGATCTGCTGCTGGGTATTGGCCAGCATCGACTCGGAAGCCTTGATGTCCTCATCCAGCTGGGCACTGGATTCCTGCAGCTTGGTCATCAGTTCGGCCAGTTCCCGCAGGGCGAACGGATAATCGCGAAGGGTACGCACGTAGTAATCCTCGTCGTTGGTTTGCGTCAGAGGAGGCTGGCGTCCACCGGGCGTATCATAGCCTTCGGAAGCAGCCAGTTTGCTGGCCACCAGTTCACCGTCCTGGGGAATCTCCACGCTCTTGCCCAGGTGCAGTGATTTGCTGACTGCCTGACCGCTGATATTGAACATGCCTTCCCGCGATACATCTCCTTCGGCATCCACATCGAACGATTCGCTCCTGGTGTCAAAGACCACGCGGGTTTTCCGCTGATCATCCGGCGGGTCGAAACGATCATTGATGCGATCGCTTTGCTGGCCAATCCACGTTTCGATGGCATTCAACGCCTGGCCGTCAAACGTGTACTCGTCCAGCAGTTCTTCATATTCCACGCTGTTGGGATCCATGCCCAGCAGGTCGGCCGGCAGATAGTTGTCCCGCAAGGCCAGCCGCAGAGCCGTCATGTTTTCCACCTCGCCCATGTGTTCGGTAAAGGCCGTGCGGCTGTCACCAGGCATTTGCTCGAAAATGGACCAGGAACGTGTCGGTGCACTGGCTTCCGCCTGCGAAGCCGACGTGACGAACACGGGATCCATCGTCACCGAATTGGCGCCCTCGTCGACGGCTACCACTTTGAAGGTGCCCACATATTGCACCGGAACGGTGCGGACGCCGCCTCGTACGTCAGCCGCACCATCGGCAAACGCATGGACTTGCATATCCTGTTTCAACTGGCCGGCCGCCGCCGCCCGTCCTTCTTCTGCCGAGAAGGATAATACGACTTGACCATTATCCGCTTTGGCCGACGCGTTGGTCCAGAAGCGGCCAGTACCGATTTGATTCAATCGCAGCTGCGAGTTCACATAACGCAGGGAGCCTTCACCGTATTCCACAGCATCGGATGGTCCATACAGGGCCTCGTCAAATGCAGCTTGTTCCCGCTCCAGCATTTCCAGATTGTTCTGGTGCTGTTGCATCCATGCCGAACGTGTTTTCAGCGAACGGCTGGCCACGATGCCCGAAAAAATCGCGGTAAAGAAGATCAGGGCGACGAACGTAATCTGGACCCAGTTCCACGTCTGCGCGGACTTGACCAGAAAGAAGATCAGCGCGATTGACAAAACCGCAACCACAATCATGGGTATCAACATCGTGCGTATCCGCCCTCAAAGATGAAAAGGCCCCAGGCCAAAGGGGCAAGCATGCAACAAGCGATATCAGTCCCTGCCGTCTTATCGTCGGCAACTCAAACGCCATCAAACCATGGCATTCAAGGAACTTGCGCACAGAAGGCCCGTTATTCGGATGATAAATTGGGCTATATGGGGTGTCAAGTTTCCGGAGACTGACGGGACTGGCCGGCCTCTTGGTTGCTCCTATCGTAGCGGGTTCCCCGGCACCGGTCCAAATTACCTGGCGGGAACATCCGGACTAAGGGTTAAAGATTGGTCCGAAATATCCCGAATATCAGAACAGTCTGGCTTGCCAGCGTTTTATTCGGCACATGTGACACGACCCGCAATACCCGCTTGTCACTTGGCCGCGACTGCATTTCAACGGCTTTGCAGTTACTGACCCAACCTGCCCGAATCCGATTTGCCAGCGCCGATCATGTGGCTGGTCCATCGCGATTCGGGTCCGTCCGGAGTGGACCATGAAACATGGAATCGCCTGCCTCGCGTTGCTGGTGTGTTTGTCGCTAATTGTGGTTTCGATGGGCTGCAGCCGGGGATATTACCGGCGTCAGGCCGACGCCGAAGCCCGGATGCTGATTCGCGAAAAGCTCAATGATCCACGCTGGAACGGCGTCAGTACGACGATCCAGATCTCGCCCGAGTCGCGGATGTACGACCAGTTCTCGGCCGACAATCCGCCCATGCCTCCGGACGACCCGGCCAGTCACGAGTTCATGCATTGTGTGGATGACAAGCAGGGTTATGCGCAGTGGCACGCCAATGGTGACACCCGCTATGTGGCCAATCCCGAATGGCTTTCCTACATGCCACTTAACGAAGAAGGCGTATTGGAACTCGATATCGCGGAAGCGGTGCGCTTGTCGCTGATCCACTCACCGGACCTGCAGGCGCAGCGTGAGACGCTGTTTCTGTCCGCTCTGGATGTCAGCGGCGAACGCTTTGCCTTTGACATACAAGGCTTTTTTGGCCTGGACGGATTCTTCCGCACCGCCGGCCGGGAGAACACTCCGCCAATTGGCTCCTCGACTTTTGACTTGAATGCCGGACGAACCCAGTTAACCAAAGCCGCCGTGACCGGCGCGCAGTTGACGGCGGATTTCGCCAATCGCGTCGTTTGGCAATTTTCCGGACCCAACACCCAAACCGCGACCACCCTGATCGACTTTGCGCTGGTTCAGCCGCTACTGCGCGGCGCTGGTCGCGAAATCGCCATGGAATCGCTTACTCAGGCCGAACGCACCTTGCTGGCCAACGTCCGCGAACTGGAACGATTCCGCCGGGCGTTCAATTTGTTTGTGACGGTCGGCCGTGGTTCGCTCGGTGGACTGCGGCGTGTCGGCTTGTTCCTGAACGAACCGGGCGGCGGAACCGTAGGTGTCGGCGGTTTTCTGGGGCTGCTGCAGAGCCAGCAGGATATCCGCATTTCGGAATTCAACGTGCGTTCACTGGAGAATGTGCTGAACCAGTTTAACGAGTTTTTTCAAGAGCAGCGCAGCGACTTGCTGCAGGTGCGGCAGGCGGAAAACACCCTGTACACCGCCCAGGAGCGACTGCTGAGAGACAAGGTGCGGTACCAGAACGAGCTGGATCAGTTCAAACGTGATCTGGGGTTGCCGCCCGATCTGCCCATCAAGATTGTCGACCCCTACCTTGATGACTTCAATCTCGTAAGCGACGAGTTGCAGCAACGGCAGTTCGAGGTGGAGGCTCTGCGGTTGCAGGTGGGTGAAGCGCTGCAACAGATCAACCCCGGCAGCGAGAACGGCGGTTTTGACGAAGACGACACGGTGGAATGGACCGAGGAACTGGCTCAGGCCTTGCGCGACCTGCTACCGGTCATCCGCAGCTCCGACCCATTGTACGAACAGTTGACCAGCGAGGACGTGCCAATGGTGCGCGCGGATTTTGAACGGTTCGAATCCAAACGCCAGCAACGACTTGATGAGTTGCAAAAGCTGCGCGAATTCATTGAGCAAAGCACCATTGATTACGAGATCGAACCGTCGATCCTCGGGCCCCAGGCTGTGGAGTCGGTCGGTCAACTGCGCGGCGAACTGGAAGAGGTGCTGCAGAAGTTTCAGCAGTTGCGCGGTACCGTCCGCGTGCTGGAATCCAACGTCCAGCGGCTGCTGAACGACGGACCGGGGTTGTCCCCGGACGATCTCAAGCAGCGGCTGGAATCCGAAATTGTTTTCGAGGCACCCGAGCTGCTCACTCGGGCCGCCGATGCCATCATCGAATTGACGCTGTTGCAGGCCCGGGCCCGCACCAATGCCATTACGTTACCCGAGGTCGATCTGGATTCCTACACAGCCGTGGCGATTGCCTGCCAATTCCGGCGCGACCTGATGAATGCCCGTGCCTCGCTGGTCGACAGCTGGCGGCAAATCCAATTCGTGGCGGACGATCTGGAAAGCGGCCTCGATATCGTGTTTGAAGGGTCCGTCGGCAATACAGCCGGAGCATCCAATCCGTTCAACTACGACTGGAAGACCAATACCTTTGGCATGGGATTTGAGTTCGACGCACCGATTACTCGATTGTCCGAACGCAATCGGTATCGCGAGGAGTTGATTGAGTACCAGCAAAATCGACGCGCGTTTTACGAATTTGAAGATGCCATCAAGCAGGACTTGCGACTGATCCTGCGCAGCCTCGAACAGAGCAGGGTGTTGTTCGAACTGCAACGACGCAGTATCAAGACGGCCATCGAACAGGTGGAACTGGCCCGTTTCCGGCTGGTGGAGCCGGTCCAGCCCGGAGGAGGTGGTGGTGTCGGACGCGGACTGGGTGTCACAGCGGCTCGTGACTTGACCGGGGCACTCAATACGTTGCAGACGGCCCAGAGCAGCTTCCTTGGGGAATTCGTCACCTACGAAGCCCTGCGCCGCAATCTGGACCTCGACCTGGGCACGATGCAGCTGGGCCCCAACGGCCAGTGGCTGGACCCGGGTACGATTAACGTGGAATACGCGTTCCGGGCAGCTGCCATGATAGGGATTCCGCCGGAATCGATTTGCCTGCCGCCGCAGGATGGTCCGCTGGAGGGTTTTGTGCCTGTCGACATCGAGATGGCTCCCACCGAGGCTCCCGCTCTGGAAATACCCGACATGCCGGCTGGTGACCAGTAACTGCAATGGGTCCGATTTTGCGGGCTCACCAGGCACAGACGCGGCTCGCGTGGGGCAGGCTCCAGCCTGTCATGGGCCGTGTTCATTTTTTGACAGGTTGCCCGAGCTGAGGCCGCTGCCGCCAGCCTCGTTAAATCCGCATGCCTCGGTAAATCCGCATAAGAGGTGCAAAACGACGATCCGCCGACCTGATTTGCCTCAGAAATGGCGACACCCGCGAATTTCGGCGGTGTTTAATTGGCAGGTTCGTGATCTAATAGGGGAAGCGAGGTCCCGGTCCTTGGCCGGCCACCTGTCCGCCCTGCCTGAACCAGCCGGATGCAAGGGAATATTCCGTAGCGGCTGTTTTGCCTGGATTCCGTCCCCCTGACCGCAATAATCCGGTATTAGCGGGAACAAGCAGTTAGCAACCTTGCGACTGCACGGTTTATCACTGAATTTGTAGATTTCCTCCTTTTAATCATCTGTCGGTTTCGTCCTTTCAACCATTGGTCCACTGGATAACGCGATGTCCCAATCCAAATCCCCCACTTCCCAAGGGCCCCGGTTCCGCAAGCGACGTTTCGGTACCGTACTGCCCATTATCACGGCCGCTATCGTAGCGGTGGGTGCCTTGGCCGCCATTCTCTACTACACCTTTGCCGGCTCCGACGAGGATGAAATTGTCGACGCCATTCTCAAGCAAGTGACCAAGGGCGAGTTTGTCGCCAAGGTGCTTGATCAGGGTGAAGTCCAAAGCGCTGAAAACGTCGAGATCAAGTGCCAGGTGGGTTCCCGTAACGGCAACGTCTCCGTGATTTCATCCGTCTCCGAGGGAACGTCGGTCAAGGAAGGCGAATGGCTTATCACGCTCGACAGTCAGGCGTTTGAGAAAGAACTGGAACAACAAAAACTGGCCGTCAGCAACGCGCTGACGCAGGTGATTCAAAGCCGGGCCTCACTGGCCGCCGCCGAGGCGACGAAAAACGAGTACG
>CAMYKF010000171.1 GCA_947258905.1 uncultured Pirellulaceae bacterium
GCCATTTTCGCGCGCCCGCATCATTGCCGGTCCGAAAATCCGCTTGCCCAAACGCCTGGACCGCGTCGCGATGGAAGACTGCCGTGTCAAGTTCCAGACGTTGTTGAACGAACTCAATGACTACGCCGACCGCTGGGCTGCGTCCGGATTCCGCGTAATGCAACAGACGCCCTTCCAGCGCGTGCGGCGCACCCGGGAACTGACATTTGACGAAGGACTGCCGCAGCTCACATCGCCTTTGCGACCCGCTGCCTGAATTGAGGCAACACACTGCGCGGGCGTCGCACACCTTAAACATTCGTAGCCAGCCCCGTGAGAGGATCTTGCGCAATAGTGTTACCTCTCCCATGATTGGGAGAGGTCGATCTTCGATTAACGAAAATCGGGTGAGGGTTGATCGCTGCGATACTTTGAAATTGGCAAACTACGCAATGCGTTGACGTTGCACCACTAACGCAGCTAACGCAGCATGCGAAATTGTTCGTCACGGGTCGGCCGGGGCCGTTGTCCCAAACGTCGGAACAACTGGCCGATACGCGGAGTGCCCGAAGATTGCTGTGACGGTTGCAATTCCGGCAGTGGCTCCGCGGCACGCACCGTGGAATCGTCTGCCTGGGGAGCACTGACGGAATCCATTGCGACTGGCGGTTCGGTGGCCGGCATGGGCACCGGGTCCATCTGCAGCAACTGAGTCATTTCGGCGGGGGGAGTTGGTGTGGCCGTGTCGCCGACCAGGACTGGTTCGGTGACGGTTTCGACGTCATCGGCAACAAAGTAGCCACTTCCCAGAGCGCTTTCTGCGTAACTGCCGCAACTGCCGTCATCACAGCAAGCTCCCCAGCGAATACGCTGCCGCACTTCGCAAAGCTGCTGGACGATGGTGCTCGCGACCGGTGCCTTGCGGTGGCAGCGAGTCGACTGGCGGTTCCATTCGATATACGGCGAGTGCCTTTTGCACTCTTCGCCGTCGCAATTATAAAACAGCCCGCCGTGCCCGATCCGGTTGTAAAAGATTTTGCCCGTCGTCCACGGGTCATCCGGCCCGTAGGAACGCGGGTTGTTGACAACAAAGTCCCGGAAAAAGTTTTGGGCACTCGCGGCCGAGGTGATCATCACGGACAAGAGCAAAGCCAGGCTGAGGGTTTGAATTCGCATCGTTGGGTTCCTTCGGTCCAAGGGATTTAATCTTGATCGGTTTGACCCGGGCCGAAAAACCCTCGTTATCCTTTTCCCGATCAAAGCTTGGCCAATGCGGAACTTTGACGCCGGTTCCCCGTCTTCAACGAACCGATTAATCCGCAAGGTTTTACACGACTGCCAGCGGATTCGTGGTTGCCATACACCCCAAAATACGGTCAATGAGTAGGCCTGTTGGCTCTCCCGAAATCGAAATCTAGCGACTAAACTGGCGTCTTTCCCAAACTCCGGATGGCAAGGTGATGGGCAATTGGCGAATCGGTGCGGTCTCCTATCTCAATACGCGGCCGCTGATCCACAATCTGAAACTGCTGGCACCCGATGCCCGGCTGGTGCTGGACCTGCCCAGTCGGTTGGCCGACCGACTGGCTGCCGGCGAACTGGACGTAGCGCTGATTCCTTCCATCGAGGTCTTTCAGCACCCGGACTACAAGGTGGTTTCGGATGCCTGTATCGCCTGTCATGGTCCGGTGTGGAGCGTCAAATTGATGAGCCGGCTGCCGCTGGCCGAAGTGCGAAATCTGGCTCTGGACGAAGGATCGCGCACCAGCATCGCGCTAATCCGGCTGCTGATGGAGAAACACGTTGGCGTGCGCCCGGACTTTGTGCCTCTGCACATCCAGGACGATTGGACCACGATGGATTGCGATGCCGTGCTGATCATTGGCGATCGGGCCATCCAACCCGGCTGCAGTGACAACTTCCCCGTGCAAATTGACCTCGGGCAATGGTGGTTCGAGTGGACGGGATTGCCGTTTGTGTTCGCCATGTGGACGGCGAGACCCGGTTTGACCGCGGACCAGCTGAACCAGCTGGGTGGCGTGTTGACCGCCAGTCGGGATGCGGGGACGGCCGCTGCAGCGGAATTGGCAACGGAATGTGCATCGCATTACGGACTTACCGAACCGCAATGTCTCGACTATTTTCAGAAGTACCTGCACTTTCGCCTTGGGCCCCGCGAACGCGAGGGCCTTGAGCACTTTCGACAACTGGCGCTGGATATGAAAATGGCGCCGACATCGCGAGAACTACAATTTCATGATTGCTGATATCCTTGACAAATCGATTGCCGGCGAGCGGATTTCCTGCGGCGAGGCGCTGCAATTGCTCGAGTCCGCAGAGCTGCCCGCGCTGGGTGCGGCTGCGGACGCCGTATCGCGCCGCCTGCACCCCGCGAACTTTCGCACCTACAACATCGATCGCAACGTCAACTATACGAATATCTGTACGGCTGTTTGCGATTTTTGTGCTTTCTACCGCGGGCCCAAATCCGACGAGGGCTATGTGCTGCCACGCGAGGAATTGCTCGCGAAAACCGGTGAGGCGGTCCAGCTGGGTGCCAATCAGATTTTGCTGCAGGGCGGCCTGCACCCAAAGTTCAAACTGGACTGGTACGAAGAGATGCTGGCCGACATCAAACGCGAGTACCCTTCGGTGAACATTCACGGATTCAGTCCTCCCGAGATTTATCATTTCACAAAAGTCAACAAGTTGTCGCTTGAACAGGTGTTGTCACGGTTGAAAGACGCCGGTCTGGGCAGCCTGCCTGGTGGCGGTGCCGAGATTCTCGTCGATCGTGTGCGCGACGAGATTACTCGCGGCAAGGTGATGACCGATGACTGGCTGGACGTTATGCGAGTCTGGCATTCGCTGGGCGGTCGCAGCAGCGCAACGATGATGTTTGGGCATGTGGAAACCCTGGCTGAACGCATCGAACATCTCGACCGCTTGCGACAGTTACAGGATGAAACGGCCGGTTTCACGGCGTTTATCTGCTGGACCTTCCAGCCGGAAAACACGGACTTGTCGCACATACCGCCAGCCGGTTCGTTCGATTATCTTCGAACACTGGCCGTGTCGCGTTTGTTCCTCGACAACTTCCATAACCTGCAATCCAGCTGGGTCACCCAGGGGCTGAAGATTGGACAACTGTCATTGCTGTACGGTGCCAACGACATGGGCAGCCTGATGATTGAGGAAAACGTGGTGGCTGAGGCAGGCACGGTGCATTATCTGACGCTCGATGAGATTCGCGACGCGATAACAGAGATCGGATTCGAGCCGCGTCAACGCAACGTGTTCTACGAACTAATGGACGCGGAACACGAACAGCGGGCCGTCCTGGCCAACCGCGACTGGGACAACCAGCGCCGGCAAGCGGAACTGGTGCAACTGGCTTGACCTGGTCCTTCTCCCTCCGGGAGAAGGTGGCCGCAGGCCGGATGAGGGCAGGGCGATTCTGGTTGCGGAAGCGCCAGACTTCCGACCTGAGCGCTACCGAAACCGGAACACAACAAACGTGGCCTGCTCACCAGGACCGGGCCAGACTCGCGCAAACGACACCGGGTACTCCATTGCATCGCGCCGATCAACGAATCGCTGCTCGACGATCAAATAACCAGCGTCGTACTTCCCTGCCATTTCCAGCAATTCGCTGTTCAAATGGCCCAGCATGCCGAATTCCTGCTGCGGGATAGACCGATACAGTTCGTTCATTCGACGATCCCATTCCAGCACTGAGCGGGCATCCTGCGGCATGTCTTTCCAACTGGCGACTTCGCCGCGATGGGAATACCACTTGAATGTTTGCTGGCCGGACGGAGTAATGAACACAGCATCAACGGGGGTGTTGTCGCGGATCCACTCACAGGTGCGTATCCAATTGCGGTCGGCTTCCAGTGTTCGTCGCTTCAGGGAAGCTTCTTTCGGCAGCGGATTGGCCTGACGGGCGCTGCCACTTCTCGGATCATTGGTCATCGAGGCAGTATTGATGCCGATAGCGGCCAGAACGACGGCGGACGCCGCAATCATGGGGGCCAGTCGTGAGAACTGGTGCTGTCCCAATTGTTGTAAAAGCAGCTTCCCGTTGATAACGACAGCGATCGGTACGAGCACGTCGGCCAGCCGAAACCAGTAAAGCGTCAACAAGCGCGCAGCCAATGCTTGCGATTCAGGAAACAATTCAGGCATGATTGCGAGCACAATCCCGATTAAATCGAGAATCAAAGCACCGCACGTAATCTGATTCAGGCGGTGCTGGATGAATGATCGTTGGTTCCAGGTCGCCACTACCAAAATCAGCCACGTTAGTGTCAAAGCACCAAATGTGATCCAGCGAATTGGTTCGAAATCCAGCGCCCACTGATGATGGGCCAGCCTCCCATAAGCCTGAATCTCGCTGGCCTGCACCACGATTTCCTGACTGGTACCAGCGTTCTGCAATAACGCCGGGACAAGTCCAAACAACGTTAATGCTGCAAACACGGGAACGGTCCGCCAGCGAATTTGACTGGATGCTGGCTGCTCATCTGGCGGGGCGGGCAACCACCGCCGCCCAATGAAACTGCCGATAAGTCCCGCGATTAGCGCCCACAATCCGATGACAATGTGAAAAGCGCACGCCATTCCCAAAAACACCAGCATCCAATTGATTTCATGGCGCAACCAGCAGGCAATGCTGATCAGTACAAATGGCCATGCCAGGCTTTTGGCTTCGGTGCCACCGACGAACCATTCACCTGCCAGATTGAAATGCATGTTGAGAACGGTTGCCAGGCAAGCCAGCACCAGAATCACTGACAAGCGGGGCCAAAACACGCGATTGAGCAGGATCAACGCAATGGCCGTCGTCAACCAGGCCACCACGCGACCAATCCACGCAACATTCTGGAAAGACAGGAATCGGCAAAACCAGCCATGCGTCGCATAGTACAGCCAGTGAGTTTCATACGACGAGACAAACAAATCACTCTGGCAAAACGAATCGTCCCAAAACCGTTTGGCTTTCGTCAGATAATGGGCTTCATTAACATCCGGTGGTGGCGAGACGACCAAACCACCCAGCATTCCTGCCAGCAGGATCGCGGCCAGAATCAACGAAATATTTGTCGGTGAAGTAGCGGGCTGATCCATTGCGAGGTAATTAAAAGTTGGTCGCCTTCAGCTGCCAAATCGAGGCATCACCACGTTTGCCAACCGGATTTGACCCACGGCATGTCGATGCCGGCCTTTTCTCGCAGTCGCAAGATCAGCTGGGCCGCATGATGTTGAATATGGCGGATGTTGGCAAGCATTTCCGCCGACTCATTCGATACAACCTCGGCTACCTTGTTGCGGCAAAAGCCCAGATAGTCGCTGATAAACGGCTTCTCATAGGTTCCCTGCGGGATTCGATCCTCCAGTTGCTCGTAGTCGGCAAACGCCTCGGCGTTTTGTCGATGAAACGCCTGTGCGGGCTGGGCATCCATATTCTCACCGAGATACAGGTCGGCAAAAAACAGGGTGTGGAATACCGTCTGGCTGTACGGATGATTGACAACGGGGGCCTGCCACATTTGTTCCGGGCAACGCGTGACGCACTCATGCAACGTACACAAAGCCGCTTCGTATTGATTGATGGTCATTCGCTGAAACAGCTCAATCATGACTCCCGACTCCCGTTTCCAGTTGGTTGTGCGAATGCAAGAATGATGCTTCCTGATTTCGTGAATCGGTAATTGTAAACACGGGACACGGCACTCGGGACCCGACAGCAACACACTTCGCCCGCTCGAACGATGCACCGCAAACTGCAATACCGAAATATTGTGCTGCTCGGTCTCGGCCACACGAACATTCACGTTCTCAAGATGTGGCGTATGAACCCGATCGAAGGGGCGAACCTGATTTGCGTCTCTGATTTCCCGGTGGCTACCTATTCGGGCATGCTCCCGGGAGTACTGAGCGGTCAATACGATCCGCCGCAGATGGAAATTGATCTGGTGCGCTCGTGTGCGGCCAACGGAGCCCGGCTAATCGTTGACCGGGCTGAGAAAGTGGACACGGAACGGCACGAACTGCGTTTTGCCGAACGTCCTCCGCTGCGATTCGATTGGCTCTCGATCGGGGTTGGTTCACGTCCCTCGATGAAGGGTGTCAGCGTGGACCATGACGCAACGCTTGTTCCTGTCAAACCGATGCAAACATTTCTTAAGCGTTTACAGGCGTCGTTGAGCACGGTCGATGGGGCCGTGGATCGTTCGACGACAATTAGCATTGTAGGTGCTGGTGCGGCGGGGATCGAAATCGCTTGCTGTTTACATCAGCGGCTGACACGCGTTCTGCCGGACTCGTTTAATTTGCGTATCATCGGCGGTTCGGCTTTGGGACAGGGCCTGTTGCCGTCGACAGTCAGCAAAGCGCGAGAGCATTTGGAGAACATCGGTGTTGAAGTTATTGAACATCAACGCGTCACCGGCCTGCGTCGTGACACGCTGGAACTCGACGATGGTCGTGCCCTGGAAAACGACATCGCGCT
>CAMYKF010000172.1 GCA_947258905.1 uncultured Pirellulaceae bacterium
ATAAAATCGCTCCATCCGCGGATGGTTGTATTGGGGAATTGCCGGCGGCGACTTGCGGATCAGCAGGGACGAGGCCGAATACGCTTCGTCGTGCACCGCGTAGGGCATCTTCAGCGGATCGCCGGTGGTCACGCGATTGTAGTGTGCCATGCCGGCCAGTCCGGCCAGGCCAATCAACATGATCGGCGCGACAATTCTCGTGCACTTGAATGTCCACGAGAGCTGCGTGTTTCTCACCAGCCAGATCACCAGCAACACAAACACCGGCAGGGAGACGAGCAGGCCTTCCATGGGCCGTGAATTGGCAAGGATGACCAGCCCCAGCCCCAGCAGCACGGCGTCGCGCAGCAAGGGTTGCTCCTCGGCCGACCAGATGCGACGCAATCCGCCAAACACCAGGGCACCGCCCAACAACGCCATCGAACCACCCCAGTAGGTCTGTCCCCAGGCCCGGATCAGCGGTCCGTTGGCAGCGATCAACAGTGCGCCAAGTGCGGCCCATTGCGGTGACGTCCAAGCGCGCAACATCCAGTACATGGCCAGCGTGGCCAGTGCCAGCGCCAACCAAACGCCCACGATCGGATGTCCGGTCAACACTTGTCCCAGCGCCATCATCAATCCGCTGGCCGGAGGGTACTTGGACATCCACGCGGGTTGCGAGAGGACGTGATAGGTCTCGAAGTGTTCCCACAGCGGGTGTGGCGGATTGGTCAGACGACCGTGGGCAAATGTGTCGCTGGCCAGCAAGTACGACATTTCGTCGTGCGTAACAGGCTGTGGGTAATTCACGACGGTGAACAGAATGTTCAGGCTCAGGGAAACTGCCACGATGACCAGACCGCAGTGCCACGGTCGCGCGGCCAGGCGTTGCCAGGCTCGCCGGGCACGGCTGACCAGCGGTACGCGGGATGGCGAAAAGCGCAGGGCCAGCAAACAAGCAATGACCACCAGGCCCAGCTTGACCGTCATGCCGAGATCATCGTATGTCCACATTGGACGCGTTGCTCCGATGTTGTTGTCTTGTGCGGCTGTGCGGCGGGGTCGGGTTCAGACCGACGGGACGCCGGCGGTCGTGGTCTGTGGTTCGGTCGTCGTGGTCTGTGGTTCGGGATCCACGCGTGGCGACAGAACCGAGTTCACATCGTGATGGAGGATGTTGCCGACCTCGGCGGGCGAACAGGAGCGATCGAACAGTTGTTGTCCGCGCTGGCCAATTTCCAGCAGCTCGTCGTAATGGTCACGCGCCCACAGGATGCGACTTGCCAGTTCTTCGGGATCACCCGGCTTGACCAGCAGGCAATCGACGCCGTCCTGCAACAACTCGTCAGCAGCCGCGCTGGTTCGGGTGATCAGGGGAATGCCCATGGCCATGGCTTCGTAAGCCTTGTTGGGAATTACGCGACCCGCCTTGGCAGTTGTGCCAAAGATGCCGAGGGCGAGATGCGCCTGCCTGGCCTTTTCGGCGATGTACCGGGGGCGTTTCCATCCGGCGAAGTTGACATTGTCGGCGTCCAGGTTCTGTCGCAATTCCAGGCACCTGGCGAGGGTTTGCCCCGATCCGATAATCGTAAAGTGCACATTTTCCGCTTTCAGTTGAGCAGCGGCCCGCACGATGGTGTCGGCGCCTTGCAGCGGAATGAAGCCGCCCCAAAACAGGACTTCGAACGGTTCGCCGGCTATCGGAGCCGGCGGGCGAGTGCCCAGTCCCCGGTTGTCGGCACTGATCCACAGTCGTCGGATATCCGCATCCGCAGTATCAAAGGTCTTCCGCAGGTAGTCGACGTGCTGATTCGTGTCGGTAAAGCAGAGACGGGCATGGCGCAGCATGTGCTGGTCCAGCCAGAAGCACAGGCGGGCGATCAGCGAGCCCTCTTTCGCCTTGCATTTGTCGTGCACCATCGTGTCGTAAATGGAGAAGTAGGCGTCGGCAATAATCGGACCCCGATACAGCAGTCGCACCAGCGGGAAAATGGGCTGGGCGAAGAAACCAACAAACACGGCGTCGTTTTTCTTCAGGCGACCGGTCGCCCAGGCCCACAACAGACGACAGGCAATGGCGATCAGACGCAGGGGGTAACGCGACTGGCTGGACAGGAACTCATCAACGCGAAAATATCGCGGCAGTTCCTTGCGAATGATGGAGACACGGGAATATTCAGGTTCGCGAGTGGCGATAAATGCAATTTGTTTCACGGGATTAACTGCCTTGACTTGCAGAAGTGGATTGGGCAACGCCGGCTCCGTCCTTGCGGAACACAAAGGCGATCAAAAACTGGGCTGTCGCCGCGACAGCCAGCGAAAATACCAGGCGGTCAAAAATGGCGACCGAGATGGCGACGGGAACGGGAATGCCCAGTCTCGCCGCAGCAATGGCAATCGCCGCTTCGCGAAAGCCGAGGGCTCCCGGGGTCACCGCGATCACGAACGCCAGGTCACCGAGCACCGACGTTAGCAGCACGGCAAAAAAACTGGCCTCGATACCCAGGGCCCAAAACGCGATGTACAGCCGCAGAGCCCGCAGAAAGACCAGCACGAAATGGGCCAGACCGATTCGCCAGACATTACCCGACGTAACCAGTCTCGAATTGGCGTGATTGAGACGCTCAAACAACAGATGACCCGGCCCCTGATAACTGGCCGGAACACGCCAGTGAATGGTGATGGCCAAACCACTGGCGATCAGCATGCCCGGCAGACCGATGGCGATCCACCACGCCGGTGCCCGTGACTGAACGAGCCAATCAATGCCAAAGATGAGACAACCGATGGTGCTGCAGGCAAAAATAAACAGCACCGCGCCATAAATGACCACCGAACTGTAATCGATCAGCGGCACCTTCCGCGAGCGATTCAAATACAGGGCCGTTGTGCCCACACCGCTGCGTGGCAACAACAGGTTGGCATACGAACTGATAACGAACAGGACAAAGCTTTCCTTTTCGCTGATCGAGCGATCGTAGGAATCGAGACCCCATTTGATGGTCAGTCCCTGCAGCCACAAGGTCAGCAGATGCACCACGACGATTCCCAAAACACCCGCCCAATGCGCGTGGCTGATCAGATGCAACTGGCCAAAGTAGTTGCGACCTGCGTACAGAAAGCACGCCACGGCAATAATCGCCAGAATGATCTTGATGTTTCGATGGCTGAACATGACACGCGCTCCTGCCTGATCCTATGCTGGTGCATCAACCGGCTTGCGTGCGATGGCGATGTAACCATCGGCGAGGTCGAAGCGCAGAAACGGCATCTGCATCAAATGAAATGGCAGCATGCACACATCGTTCAGCAGCCAGCGCAGATTGAGCCAGCGACGTCGTTCGACTCCGCTGGCTTCGGTACGTTCCTGACGACTGCGTTGATCGGTTTGCAGATTGCGGCGGGCTACGCGGTTGCGGAGTTTTTTTAGTATGAGGCCGACGGGAAATCCGTAATTCAGGACCCGGGGTTGCTCAAACCCGATCTCCTGCAGCAGTTGCATCAGGGGTTCCCGCGAATAGCGACGGAAGTGGCCGGCCATTTCGTCTTCGGCCGAGAACAGGTGCGGATGAGCGGGCACGGACAGCAGCAGGTGTCCGCCCGGGCGAATCAAATCGAACCAGTTCTGCAGCGCCGCCCGGTCGTCCTCGATATGTTCGAGGACTTCCATGCTCAGCAGTAAATCCGCGCTGGCATCGAGTTCCCGCGAGTCGCGGTCAAAAATCTGTACGCGGTCATCGTTGGCCAGACGCTCACGCATCATTTCCAGGGCGGAAGGCGATATTTCCACGGCGGTTCCAGTCATCTGCAGACCATCGCTCATCCACTGGGCCATGTGACCACTGGCTGCACCGATCTCGATGAAATCACGTGGCTGCAGTGAGCGGATGATCTGCTTGACGACCCCGCAGCGCAGCAGATAACGCGGCATGGGCACCCAGTGGTCCAGTGCCGATTGCCGGAGCGTGGAATCACAACTTAGTCTTTGAATCATTGACCCTCGTCTCCCGGGTTGGCCTGGGACGTTGAGAGGGTCTCCATGGACTCGGCAAGTTCACGCAGTCGCCAGTCCATCTTTTCCAGCAGCTTTCGGTTCACGGAAATCAGATCGCCGATCAACCCGACGACAACTCCCAGCAAACCGGCTCCCATGAGGATGCTGGCGAGAATCAACGACTGCACGTGACCACCGCCGGATCCAGCCAGATAAAACACCAGATAACGCACGCACAAAAACAGGCTGGCCAGACACAGGGCTGCACCTGGAATGGCGAAAAAATGCAGCGGGCGATAGGTCATAAAGATACGCACAATCGTGCTGGCCGAACGTCCGACGTATGCGGGAATGCTTTTGAGCAAACGGGAGGGACGCAAATCCTCGTTGGTGCGTACCGGTACCGACATGACGGCCATGTTTTTCTGGCCCGCCTGAATCAGCGTTTCCAGCGTGTAGGTGTAATCGTTGAAGACGTTCAGTTGCCGGGCCGTAGCGCGGCTGATGGCCCGAAAACCGCTGGGTGCATCATCGACATCGGCCTGACTGGCCTGACGCACCACCCAACTGCCGATCTTTTGCAGCAGTTTCTTGGAGGGCGAAAAGTGCGGAGTGTTGTTGATGGGACGGGCTCCCACCACCATATCGGCCTGACCCTGCACAATGGGATCGACCAGTTTTTGAATGTCGTCGGCGTGGTACTGATTATCGGCATCCGTATTGACGATGATGTCGGCGCCCAGCCGCAGGCACTCGTCAAGGCCTGCCATAAAGGCTCGGGCCAGTCCCTGGTTCTTGCGAAGTTGCACGACGTGATCCACACCGTTTTCACGGGCGACTTCGGCTGTGGAATCGCTACTGCCATCGTCGATGATCAGCCACTCCACGGAGTCGACGCCGGCGATTTGCCGCGGCAGGGCTTCCAGGGTGATACCCAGTGTGGCGGCTTCGTTGTAACAGGGGATTTGAATGATCAGTTTCCGGCCGCGAGGTGCTGCGGTATCGCTGGCGCTGGCCTGTTCGATCAACTGCTCGGCGTGTTGCAGCGTGGATTCGATACGGGAGGCTGCCGGATCTGGCCGCTGGTCGGATGCCTGTTCGGCCGGGTCGAAACCGGCAACGAAAGCACCAACGGCGTCACAGTCAGCGGGCTGGAACCGGGGATAGTCTGAATCGGGGGCGGTACTCATGGAAATCTCGCGTCTAGCCGCGCGGACGGATGCCGCAGCGGGCGAATTGAAGGATGGCGAGAATGGCCAGAAGTCGATGGGT
>CAMYKF010000173.1 GCA_947258905.1 uncultured Pirellulaceae bacterium
CCGCGGTTATCGGTCGCGCACCGATCTCCGATGCCTTCCTGCCCACAGGTGACCTGGATATTCCGGTGACGCAGAACAGTTTTGGCTCCACGTTCCCGGCGTTCGGTGGTGATGCCGCCGGGACCGCCCTGAACTTTGGTTTTGCCATCCTCAGCGACATCGAGGTGTTCTTCCTGTTGCAGGCTGCCAAGGGTGACGAACGCTCCAACGTAACACAGGCCCCGACGGTGACCATGTTCAACGGCCAGTCGGCAACTGTGTTCGACGGAGCGCAGCGTCCGTTTGTGACCAGCATTACGCCCGTGGTGGGTGACTTTGCAGCCGCCCAGCAACCGATCATCACGATTCTGCCGGAAGGCACCCAGTTAAACGTACGAGCCGTGGCTTCGGCCGATCGGCGATTCGTCCGCATGACGCTGGTTCCGTTCTTCAGTCAGGTTACGGATGTTCAGGAATTTACCTTCGACGGAACACGGACTGTGCGTCGCGGCAGTGGCACGGATCTGGAAGACATTCTCGATGCCATCGCCGGCAATCCCTCCGATCCGCTGGGTAACGATGTACTCGAGATTACCGAATCAGGTACGACCGTGCAGTTGCCGGTGTTCGCCAACACGACGATCACCACGACGGTCAGCGTGCCCGATGGCGGTACCGTCCTGCTGGGCGGCATCAAACAGATGTCCGAAACCCGGGTGGAACGGGGTGTGCCATTCCTCAGCAACATTCCGTACGTCAACCGATTGTTCAAGAACGTCGGTATCGGACGTGAAACCAACAGCCTGATGATGATGGTCACTCCTCGAATCATCATTCAGGAAGAAGAAGAGGCACGTCAGGTCAACACGGGCAACTAGCTCGCCAGTGACCTCGTGTTTGAACGAATTGAACGACCCGCCGCCGGAAATCCCGGCGGCGTTTTTTTGTTCGTTGCGGCACACGTCCACTTGTCTCGAACCTGCCGTACACGCGGCAGCTTGACGCCACCGCCTGGCCGATTCACGATAGGGGTTCGCCACGTCTGACGCTCGACGAACCTGCCTTTTATTCCGTCTGTCAATCGCACAAGGAACCCGTCGTGGATCATTGGCCCCTCGGTGTTTTCACAAGTATTGATGCCGGGTTTGGCGTCCAGCTGGACGTCGCTCACGAGTTGGGTGTACCCACCATTCAATTGCATGCGCCGCATGCCGGTTCACGCACGCCGGCGGTCGCCACGGGTTTCCTGGAACGGCTGGCTGAACGCGACATTCAGCTGACCGCCGTGTTTGGAGGATTTGAGGGCGAGAGCTATGCCGACATACCAACCGTGGAAACAACGGTCGGGTTGGTGCCAGCCGATACCCGCGAACAGCGGTTGAACGAGATGCTGGAGATATCGGATTTTGCGCGGCAGCTGGATTGCGACGTCGTAGCCCTGCATCTGGGCTTTGTCCCTCACGATACGTCCAGCCCCGATTACCAGGCCATCGTCGAAACGACGCAATTGCTGTGTAACCACTGCAAGTCAAATGCGCAAAACCTGCATCTGGAAACTGGCCAGGAAACGGCCGCATCCCTGATCCAGTTCATGGAAGACGTTCCCTGCGACAACCTGTTCGTGAATTTCGATCCCGCCAACATGATCCTGTACGGTACGGGCGAGCCCATCGAGGCGCTGCAGAAACTGGGCAACAGGGTACGCAGCGTGCATTGCAAGGACGCTTGCTGGGCCAACGAGCCAGGCAAGGCGTGGGGCCGTGAAGTTCCGCTGGGCGAGGGCGATGTAGGAATGCAGCGTTACCTGGAAACGCTGCGCGATATTGGCTACAGCGGCCCGCTGACCATCGAACGCGAGATTCCCCAGGAACCCGATCGGCAGAAAGCCGAGATCGGTCGAGCCATGCAGGTGCTCAACGAGATCAAGTCCGCGTTGGGCTACGCTTCGCTCTAAACAGGTCCCAGGGACAATCGGAGCGCCTCCCGGCGCAGGTGCCACTGCCAATTGGTTAGCCGTGCAGTACAGAAGTCGCCGGCTTTTGTCGGGGCAACACTGCTGGAAAAGCCGAGGGTGTCCGGGAATTGCATTTGGATACATCGCGCAATTCCAGCGGCAGGGCGCAAGCCCTCCGGTCCTTCACCCGTAACCCACAACCGGCGGGCTCGCGCCCTTCCGCTACAATTCCCGGACACCCTCGGGCAAGCCAGCAGAGGCACCCAGGAAAAAATCCGCGCTCCGTTTGCAATGAGTTCCTGTCTAAAGGAACTGGCCCAGCACAAAGCCAACCAGACCGCCCAGTGCCAGGCACACGGTCGCGATCACCACCGCCATGTTGACAGAGATCGTTGGCAAGTCACCATCCAGCCGTGCTGCGCTTTTGTATTGACCAACCAGTGTCTGGGCGATCGGCGGAGGAGGAGGGGTAGCGGAGCGGATGGCCGAATCACTGACGCTGGAGCCTTGCGATGTCTCGCTGATCCCGCCGATTTCCGTCATGGCCATTTCGGCAATCTCATTGGCCGGATCGGTGTCCTGCTGTCCCTCCGGGCCGGGCAGCGGTGCCGGTTGCCAGCGCGCCCGCTCCATCTGTTCTTCCATCAGCGGACTGTTGTCGCTGGCCCACGGTGCCAGTCGGTCGGCAACTTCCTGAGACGTCTGGATACGCAGCGACGGATCTTTTTCCATCATGTCACCGATCAGATCAACAAACTCATCGCTGACTTCTTCATTGAACCGCCGCGGATGCCAGGGCGTTTCCTCGAGGTGCCGGCGGGCCTTGCTCTTGGGGGTGCCGCCCGGATAGGGCACCTTGCCGGTCACGGCGTAATACAACGTGCAACCGAGTGAATAAATGTCGCTGGCGCGGGTGGTTTCCTGCGGTGCACGAATCAATTCCGGTGACAGATAGTCGGCAGTGCCAACCGTCTTGCCGTGTCGGGGGTCGTCAGGGTCATGCATATATCCAGCCAGACCGAGGTCGGACAATTTGGCCACACCCTCGGGCGTCACGAGGATATTTCCCGGCTTGATATCGCGGTGAATCAGGTTGTGCGAGTGCGCGTGGGCCAGTCCCTCGGCGGACTGCTTGATTACGTTGGCTGCTTGCTGCACATCGAGGTGTCCCTTGGTGCGGACCAGACGTCGCAAGTCCGTGCCCGGCACGTATTCGACCACCATGAAGTGCACACCGCCGTCCTCCCCGGCGTCAAACGCACGCACGAGGTTGGGATGATCCAGCTTGGCCTGTGTGCGAATCTCGCGGCGAAAGTTGGCGATCGATTCGGCGGTGGATTTTTGCAGCGGCAAAACCTTGATCGCACACTCGCGGCCCAGCATCTCGTGCTCGGCTTTGAAAACCTGCCCCATACCGCCCTGGCCGATCCAGTCGGTGATGATGTAGGTCCCCAATTTCAGCTTGGTGCGGCCGGCAATCAGCTGATCCGCCTGGTAGGCCGTAATGATTTTCATCTCGACCAGCACCGCCGCCAGTTGCTTGTCGTCGATTTCGTCAACGGTCATCGAGCGGCCGACGCTGCGTACGACACCCGTCATGGCCTCGCGCAACTGTTGCGGCGTAACGAGCTTGCTCTGCAGCGCCGCTTCGCGAAATACGTTCCCTGAAATACTCAACGGACAGAATGGCGGTTGGAGGAGAATCATCGACAGCGAGCCGGCAAAGCGGTGACGGGACCGGCGGCTCCTTCCAAGATAACCTATTTGCAAGCGAGACGGATCAATTCTAATGGTCAATTGTTCGTAAATCGCTGCAAATTCCAGCTGGCTGGCGGTTCAACACGAAAATTCATTGCCTCCCGCCTGACAGGATGTACCAGTCCCAGTGACGTGGAGTGCAGCGCAATGCCGGGGGAGAAATCCCCACTGCCGCCATACTTGCGGTCACCAAAAACCGGCGTGTCGGCGTGCGCGAACTGCACCCGAATCTGGTGCTTGCGACCGGTCAGCAATTCGACGCGAATCAGCGTGCGGTCCTGCCAGTAACCGAGAACCTGCCAGGTTAATTCAGCCCGTTTGGCACCTGCCGCCTGCTCGTCGACCACTTCCATCCGCCGCCGCTCGTCGTTCTTGGCGATCCAGTCCAGCAGCCGTCCCGTGGGCTCGCCGAGACGGCCTTCCAGAATCGCGGTATACGATTTCTCGACTTCTCCTGTTTGAAACTGGCGAGTCAATCGTGACGCCGCCTTGGAAGTCCTGGCCAGCACCAACAGACCGCTGGTATAAGCATCCAGCCGGCTGACCACGCCTAAATACACGTTGCCTGGCTTGGCATACTTGCGCCTGAGATATTGCTTGACCAGGTTGACCAGCGACGACTCGCCCGCCGCCACTCCCATCGTCGGCAACAATGGCGGTTTGTCGACCACGATAATGTGATTATCTTCGTAGATCACGGATAGACGCGGCGGTTTCATGCCACGATTATCACATACGTCCAGCAAAGCACTATCCCGCGTAATGGTTCCCAAAGCGACTCATGATCTTAATCCTCGCCAGCGCTTCACCGCGACGACACCAGCTGTTGAGCGATGCCGGTTACCGGTTGCAGGTCGATCCGCCCGATGAAGACGCGGAATCCATCCCGGCCGAACCACTGGCCCCGCGCGAACTGGTGGCCGCGCTGGCTTTGCGCAAGGCCGCTAATGTCGCTGCGCGGACAACTGCCGGGCTGGTGCTGGCCGCTGACACGCTGGCTGAATGCCACGGTCAGGTACTCGGCAAACCCGCCGACCGCGATGACGCACGGCGAATTCTGCAGACACTCAGCGGTCAGGTGCATTATGTCCACACCGGCGTCTGCCTGTGGCGACGACCCGATAATCGCCGCTGGATGCGAAGCGTAACCACCGAACTGGTGATGGCCGAGATGAGCGAACAGCAAATTGAAGACTACCTCGACAGTGGCCAGTGGCAAGGCAAAGCGGGTGCCTTTGGCTATCAGGACGGGATCGATTGGGTCACGATCCGCGAGGGCAGTGCGTCCAACGTAGTTGGTCTGCCGATGCAGCAAGTCGCCGAGATGCTGGATGAGGCAGGCTTTGTGAAATGATCGTCGAGGTCAGTCATCGGCATTGCGCATTTAGACACTCATACTTTTTTGTTTATAGCTTGTTCCTTTGCTTCCAAGAGAAATGTAGGCGAACGAGGCCCTTCGTTCGCCAGGCAGCATGTCCGACTGAAGAATTGCGATTACCGGCTTTTCAGCAGTCAAATCTCGGCGAATCCGACAT
>CAMYKF010000174.1 GCA_947258905.1 uncultured Pirellulaceae bacterium
GCGTCGCATCTCCGAGCCCTCATCCGCGGCAGGCAGCTGGTTCGGCTGGCCGTAGAGGGCCTCGACCTTCTCGGTCACCGCGAAGTACTCCTGTGCCACGGTCTTGTCGGCGATCTTGGCGTAGATCATGGTCATCGCCAGCGTCTTGTGACCGAGCAAATCCTTGTTCAGATCAGTCAGTCGCTCGACCGGACCGCCGGAGAGACGTCGCGCGAGATCGCCCGGATGTTGGGGCGTTGTGATACAAAATGCCACGGTACCGTTGTCGGCCACACTGAATCCACCGCCCCGTGTATAGGGCCGGCCGGTCGCATTGGCCCCCAGATTATCGGCAATCCCGGCGATCGTGCCGTCCAGTTTGGCTACGGCCAGTTTGGAATTGCCCTGATCGGTATAGGTGAACAGGAATCCGTCGTGGTACTGGCTCCAGGTGGGCGAGTTGATGCCGCGATCAAGGCTGGCCAAAACGCGCCGGTTGGAGCCATCCGGTTTCATTACGTACAAGTCAGTATTCTGCGATCCGAGTTTCTGATCGTCGTAACCGGTAAAGGCGAGGTGTTGGCCGTCATCGGAAATGGCGGGACTGTTATCCGGTCCGTCGCGGTCGGTGAGCTGAGTGATTTCGCGCGAAGCCAGATCGATCTGGTACAGCTCGCTGTTAACGGGCTGGAATTCGTTGTCTGCATGCCGGTTGGCCGACAAGATGATCGACTGGCCATCAGGCATCCACACGATACTGCCGCCGTGATTGTAATCGCCGCTGGTGATCTGGCGTGGCGTACCGCCATCGGCACTCATCACAAACAGTTGCGTATAGCCGTCGCGCAGGAATCCGGCGCCATCGGCGCGATACCGCAGCCGCGTGATCATGGTCGGCGAATCGGCCCATTCAGCGCCTTCGGGTTTGGCAGGCAGTTCCGCGAACGGTTTTGGTTTGGCCGGTACGCGCATAAAAAAAGCGATCTGCGTTCCGTCCGCTGACCAGGTCATGCCGCCGGGATTCTCGGTCAAGCGGCTGAGGGGAGCCGAGCGATCATCCTGAACCCAGTGACAATGAATTTGCGCCTTGCCGTCGTTGCTGGTCACGTACATGATGCGGTCGCCGCTGGGCGACCAGCGTGCGGACGAAATATTGCCGCCAGTGATCAGTGGCATGTGATGGCCGTGTTCATCGATCATCCACAGATCCGATTTGCCGCGATCGGTCATGATGTCGAAGTGGTTGCGCGAATAAACAATACGCGAGCCGTCGGGAGAAATTTGCGGACTGGAGGCGTATTCCAGTTCAAACACGTCGGCTGGCCGCAGAATCGAATCATCGATATCCGCGATATCCGTAGCGTCCTGGGCAAATACGAATTGACTGGTGAGCCAGCCCATGGCAATCGCCATGATGGCAATCAGAAGCTTCTTCATGGTGTGATATCCGGGTGCGTAGAATCGCAAGCGCCTGAATCAGTATTGTCACTGGAGTGCCGCCGCGATTCAAGCATTTACGTGCCCGGTTTTTCAGGGCCGCACGTTGAATCGGGGATTGCGGCTGTGAATCAACTCGGATTCGTAAGCCCGCCGGACCGTCACTTCGCGGGCACGCGAGTCCGCCGCAAAGGCATGGATCTCGATCGACACGTTTTCAAACCCGTGTTCCGCCAGATAACGGGCCAGCGACTGGCTGTCGGATTGGTCCAGGTGCTGCTGCAAACGCGTCCGCAAATTCGCGGCCTCGCCGATGTACAGGTACCCCGAGGCGTCCCGAAAAATGTAAATCCCCGGGTTGGGGGGGATCCGCTCCGGGGAAGCGGCCAGTTCCGCCGCCGCGTGTTCGGTCACCTCACGGCCCCAGTCGACGATGCGGGTTATCAACTCCGGTTTGAGCCGCCGGATCTTGCGTAGCCGAAAAGCCGCCTTGCGCACCAGATACAAATCGACATCGCCATCGATCGACTCGGCGGCCTTGTCGAATTCATCCCGATACTGGGGATCACACATCATCCGATCGATGGAAATGCGGTGCCGATCGGTGACCAGCCGCGTGCACATTTCGGCGATATGTGAAACGGGGTCGGAATCGCGTGTGTCGCGACGCGTGGCACGAATCGACAGCTTGCCGGCCTTGCGGAGATTCAACAGCGTCCAGTTGCATTGGGCGGCCGTCATTCCGGGCAGCGACCGTTGGCACTCGGCAACAAACGCCGAGTTCAGTTCCGTTCGCAAAATGACTTCGTCACTGCTGAACCCGTCGTGCGAGGCAGCAAAAGCCGCGATCACAACCTGGTGCAGCGTATCGCGCAGATTTTCGTCAGAAGTCTGCCCACAGGCCACCGGCGCTGGCCAGTGCAGGGCCGCCAGCAAGATGCACGTTACGGAAACTGGAAACAGGCGGTTCATCTGCCTCAACGATGTTTGCGGGGCCGCCGGCCGTCAACATTTTTTGCGCGCTTGCCGGATGACGTTCCGCGGCCCCGGGACGTCTGCTTGCCTGACTGGCCACGTTTTTTTCGGGTCTTGCCCGGACTGTCAGCAAGTCCGAATTCAATTTCGCGACGATCGGGGTCGGCGGACACAACGCGCACGCGAACCGGATCGCCCATCCGAAACTGGTTGCCTGACCGGTGACCGGACAGCCGCCGCGTCCCGCGATCAAAGAAGTACTGGTCGTGGGGCAAGCTGTCCAGCGGCACAAATCCCCTGGCGGGCAGTTCGACACCTTGCGCAAATAAACCGTAAGCCTCGACGCCCGTGATCACGGCGTCCATTTCCATGCCGATCTTGTCGCTGAGGAAGTTGATCAGTTTCAATTTGGTCAGTTGCCGTTCGGCCTGTTCGGCCCGCTGTTCCATTTCACTGCAATGAATCCCCAGCCGGTTCAGCAAGCCGAATTGGCTGACCGGTTTTTGTCCGTCAATCAGGGCGCCCACCATGCGATGGATGATCAGGTCGGGGTAGCGGCGTATGGGGCTGGTGAAATGGCAATAGGCGTCGCTGGCCAGCGCGTAATGGCCGACTTCGCGAGGGCTGTAGATGGCTTTTTGCATGGAACGCAGGATGGCGAAGTGCACGGCGTGACTTTCCGGCTGGTCCCGCGAGGCCTCGATGATCTTTTTCAGCTCAAACCGGCTTTGCAGGCTTTGTGCCTTGTAGCCCAGGTCGCTGAGGATGGTCTTCAGATCGGCCATCTTGACGGGCGAAGGCGGTTCGTGAATCCGTCGCATCAGGTACAGTTCCAGGTCGACCAGGTGCTGCGCGACCGCTTCGTTGGCGGCCAGCATGAACTCTTCGATCACCTGATGGCTCTCGGTGTAATCGCGGGTGTGCGCGCCGCATACCTTGCCATCCTTGTCCAGGTCAATTTCCACTTCCGGAATCACCAGATCGAATGAGCCGCGATCCATGCGTCGTTTCCGCAGCTTCATGGCCAGCGTGTGCATGTTGCGGACCAGCTCGAACACTTCCGGCGTCAGTTTCTTTTTCCACGGACGGTCGTTTTCCAGATAGTCGTCGATCTCTTCGTAATTAAAACGATGCCGACTCCTCATGGCACCGCGATGCAATTCCGTGCCGATCGGAACACCATCACCGGTGAACTCGATCAGGGCGGTCATGCAGTAACGTACGCGGTCGGGTTGCAGGCTGGCCAGGTTGTTGGAGATGATTTCCGGCAGCATGGGAATCACGCGATCGGGCAAGTAGATCGACGTGGCCCGCCGATAAGCCTCGTTGTCCAGTTCCGTGTTGGGTTGGACAAAATGCGATACATCCGCGATGTGCACGCCCAGCTGCCAGTGCCCTTTCTCGATGCGCTTCAGTGAGATGGCATCGTCAAAGTCGCGGGCGGTTTTCGGGTCGATCGTGACGACGGTTTCACCGGTGAAATCCGTGCGGCCGTCCAGCGACTCGTTGAATTCTTCGGCCTGGTCGCGGGCATCATCCAGTACCTGTTCGGAAAACTCGCCCGGCAGGCCGAACTCGGCAATGATCGTCAGGGTATCGACGCCCGGTTTCCCGCGGTCGCCCAATACCTTTACGATCACCGCTTCACCCGGGTAATAATCGCCGCCGCGACCCAAGCCGGGGAACCGCACCATCTCGACCACGACTTTGTCACCGATCCGACAGGACTTGGCACCGGCATCACCGACCAGCACGTCGGTGTCGAATTGATTGCCATCGATGGCGACCAGTCCGTAGCGGCCGCGTTCGTGATAGGTGCCGACGAACTGATGCGTGCGTCGTTCAATAATTTCAATCACGCGGCCACTGGTCTTGAGCCGCTTACCCTCGCGGCGCGCCGTCAGTTTGACACGAACGATGTCGCCGCTGGCCGCATCGAGAGTGCGACGTTGTGGGATGTAGACGTCTTCGGGCGGCACGGTATCGGGGCCCGCTTCGAGATCGGGAGCGACAGCCACAAAGCCGTAGCCGCCTGCCGCGCGGGAGAAACGCCCGATGATTTCGTTGTGCCTGGCTGAGTCTCGCGGGCCGGTTCTTCTTTTGGCCGGCTTTTCACTGGCTTTCATTACCAGATGTTTGGGCCCGTACCTCAGCTGGCCGTTCTTGACCAGTCGCTTGATGACCTTCTTGAGTTCCCGCAGGTCATCCTCGGGCAGATTCAGTTGTTTGGCGATCGTGCGTGGCTTGACCGGTTTGTATTCATCCCGATTCACATGATCGAGGACACGTTGCGGCATCTCTTGAGTGGGCATGGGCACCAGTCTAGCAGCCAGCCAGGAGGACAGGGCAGGGGTCAGTCGCTTCGCGTCTGATTCGTTAGCGATTCCAGCTGCTTTTCCAGTCCCGCGACACGTTCCTGCAGGTCCTGCAAATAGGCCAGGATCAGCACGTGCGTCTTCTTGGCATCGATCCCCACCGGACTGGCATCACTGTGAATCTGGCGGGCGATTTCCTGAAAGCGTGCAGAGTCAATTTCCATTGGTACCTCGTTTGGTTGTGGGACGAGCAAGAAATGCAAATTCAGTAGTGCCAAAAACTGAGCCGAACGCGCTAGCGTCGGGTCTTTCAGGGAGCGTTTCCCGAGAAACCCGAGGCTAGCGTCTTCGGCTCATTTCTCATTTCAATTCGATCGTATTTTGGAAAACTGAAATTGTAAAATGCAAATTGCAAAGTGCAAATTGAACGGGAATGTCAAACAGACCGTCAATCGACCGTCGCGCCAACTTGCTGCAACAGGTCGCGATACCA